>CAZBDB010000153.1:0-3807 GCA_964490655.1 uncultured Candidatus Bathyarchaeia archaeon
GATCTTATACAAGGGTATCCTGAAGGATGAGTCTAAAACGTTCTAGGCTAGAGATCTACCTCGACATCTTGAGAGTTGTCAGCAAGGGAACCAGCAAGCCTACCCGAATCATGTACAGGACTAACTTGTCATGGAAGCCTCTAATGGGTATCCTCGAATCCCTGCTAGATCAAGATCTGATAATCAGCAATGATCAAGGCAGTCATACAATCTACAGAATCACTGAGAAAGGAAAGAACGTGCTCAGATACTTCAGCCAAGCCATGGAGCTAATCGAAGTCAGATAATCAAGCCGCATCCGAATTCTGCCAAGCACAAGCTAAGTGGATTCTAATGGGTCTAAGCCGGGCGGAAAGAGAACTCAAGAGATGGCTTGGAAACCTAAGCGAATCACAGAAAGAAATACTTTTTGAGGCACTCCAGGAAGGGACCCTTCTGAAGAGCTCCTTTTGGCAGCATATAGAGAACGCTGGACCAACTGCTGATCCGCCAACAAGAGAATTGGAGAGAATGGGAATAAAGCTGGAGGGTCTATTCGAAAAGATCGAACCTGAAACTCTGGAAATAACAAAAGACTACGCAGAATTCTGTATTGGCCGGTACGAAAACTTCTGCAAGCGAATACGCACTGTGAATCCTGAGCGATTTGAGCACTTTGTTGAAATCGGCGAATGCAATCGAGATGGTAACCTTAAAGAGAGAACGAGATGGCGTCAGCTTCGAATGGGAGTAGCTGTGAAAGCCTTTGAGATAGCTCTTCAGCAGCTTCAGATACCTTATGTACATGATGATCCAATGATTGATTGGAAACCGGAGTCAGAGAAAGAGCGGGAAGATGAGCTCGCAACTAAGTTTTCATCTGACTTCTGGGTACCTTTGGTTGGGAGAATAGACGTTAGGAACTCAACACCTGACAATCCGAAAGTGAACATAAATGTTGAGTTCTTCAACAAAGAGAATCCCCATTATGTAGTTGCATATCAGATTTTGGACATGATTGAACCCCGATGGTTAAGACTCTCAGGATTCATGTATAGGTCGGAGATAAAGAAACAGTATGAACCAGTTCGCTTGGCTGATAGGCCGTTCTACTCTATCCCCATCGAAGATTTCGAATCAAAACATGATGCAAATGAGCTGTGCGGCATCCTTTTGATAGCGAGAAACATGATCAAGAACATCGTGGGTCCTTCAGATTGAGATTCGTCTAGAAAGAGAATTGCTTCTTTCAAACAGCTGTTCGATGCCCCGAGATACGATCTCTATTATTCTATTCTGCGTAAAAGATAAACATGTACTATCCCAATTAATAGGTGGTGCCGGGCGTGATCAAGGATTACCTAACTGACTTATCAGCCCCGAAGGCTCCTGGACCTCAACCCTCCTTCACGGTCTTTGATCTTCTAATGGTGATCTGGCTGATTGCCGAGAAGGGCCCTATCGGCCGTGGGAAATTGTCGGAAGAGCTAGATATAGGTGGAGGAGCGATCCGCACATTGATCAAACGGCTGAAGGAATCTGGGGTCATAGATACATCCAGGCTCGGGTGTTCGCTCACAGAAAAGGGCAGCAATGTATGGGACGAGATCGGACAGCTAATCCCCCAGAAGGTTAGGCTTCCTGAAAACGACCTGACCTTTGCAGTGTACAATGTGGCTGTGCTTGTGAAAGGAAGAGGTGATAGGGTTAAGGATGGCTTAGAACAGCGCGATGCAACGATTGCGGTTGGAGCTAAGGGAGCTACGACGTTGATCTATAGGGACAAGAAGCTGATCGTGCCTCAGGTGAGCGAAGACTTGGCTAAGGATTTCCCGGTGGCATTCGAACAGATAGCCAGACAGATGAGGGTTCAGGAGAACGACGTAGTCGTTATAGGAAGCGCAGACGCACTGAAGAAAGCTGAGTATGGTGCGCTAGCAGCAGCATGGACACTTATCTAAGAGCCTAGGATCTAGTACGTGATCTTTTCTCCACCTTTGAAGATCCGCTCAAGGAAAGCGCTTAGTTCGATTATGCCTTCATTCGTCTTCGAAGAAACAGGTATCATGGCGAAGTTTAACTCGAGTTGACGCATCGCCTCCATGAGATTTCGGCTCAGGAGTCGCCTTGTTTCATCTTCAGATCTCTCATGGATGGCATTCTCTAGTGCTGCTGTGCTCTCGGACCAATCTATGATATTGTCCACCTCTTTTTCGGGTAGAAGGTCGCACTTCGATAGTGCATGTATCTGGGGTAGGAAGAATCGTGTGTGGATCGCGGCTGAGAGGAACATGTTTGAGACGTAGTTCATTGGATTGGCTGAGAAGACGGAGTCGAAGAGGTAAACGATGGCCTTGGGCTCCTGGGTTAACTCTCTAGCGATGTACGGGCCGCTGGCTCTGAAGGCGAAGAGCTCCATCTGGCCCGGGGTATCGACTAGTACGATGTCTGGATTAAGTAGATCGATCTCCTCTCCGAGCTTCTCAGACATGTCAGCAATCAGGTCGGCCGCCATGATTAGGGCGCCGTTTGGGCCGAGCTCGTATTCATCCATTATGTTCTCGATGCTTATGAAGTCGCGTACATCCAAGTCCGGCGTGTAAGGTAGATGTAGGGCTCCAGGGTCTAAGTTCACGAGAGCGGCGTTCTGTTTCTCTAACCTCAGCCAATTGCCGTAGGAGGATGTGAGCATGGACTTTCCAGAGCCGGCGGTGCCGATAATGAAAACGACAAACAATCGAAGGGTACTCTCCACTTGTTCTTAGCGGAATTCTGCGGGCTCCCGTTTATAAATGGTTGCTGAGGCACCCGGATCTCGATCATCGATGATCTCATCGTCTAGCCTGCGCCCTCATCGCAACCAGACTATTCTTGTCATAGGTCTTAGAAAGGATTTTCGTTGTTTGTGGAGGATTATCAGGACAGGGCTTTGATCGGTCTTATTTTTCCGCCCTTCTTTTGTGCCATATCTGATATTTGGATCAATGCCTTGCTGACCCTCTGGCGAGCCAGCTGTCCATCTTCGGATGTCGTCGAGAGATGTAGCTCCAGGTGTGGAATCTTCTCGGCTGCTTTGGGATGGGACTTGACGTATACGTACGGATTGTCGTGCATCACCTGATCTATGAAGGGAGCTAGTTCGGACTCAGGTACGCCCCACAGACCGATGCTGGCCTCATAGAAGATTAGGTTCCCTGCGACTTGCCTGATTGGGGGTGCGACGGACTCGTCGAAGATGGCCTTCATCTCCGATGGAACTCCCGGCAGCATGATCAGCTTGATGCCTTCATGTTGTGCGAGGACTCCTGGGGCTGTGCCTTCTGGGTTATGGATTGGTTTCGAGCCTTTTGGGAGCATGGCCATCTTCACGCGGTGAGGTGTGAGCTCGTAGCTCTCTATTCTGCCGTCTTTCACGTACTGGCGGTATTTCTCCTCGACCATTTTCAGGGCTTCATCATTCTTTTCCAATTCGCAGCTCAGTCCCTTGGCAACTCCCTCTAGGGTTTTGTCGTCGAATGTGGGGCCGAGCCCGCCTGTCACGATGATGAAGGCTGGTTTGCGTTTGAGGGCGTCCTTTACTGCGGTCGAGATCTCTTCAGTATCGTCCCCGACAGATATGATGTGTTTCACCTTCAGTCCGAGGGTTGTGATTCTTCTGGCGAGCCATTGGGCGTTGGTGTTTGTTATCTTTCCTATTAGGAGCTCGTTGCCTATGCATAGGATATCCGCAAAGCTCTCCATGCCTGCGTCTCCTTGTTATGGGATAGAGATAGAACGGTTTGGGATATATTAAGATGATACTTTGATTTGGCGGAGAATCAGGCATAG
>CAZBDB010000154.1:0-3797 GCA_964490655.1 uncultured Candidatus Bathyarchaeia archaeon
GGGGTCTATGGGAATCGCAGCCTCATATTTGGGCAACCTAAGCGCGCTTAGGTTTCAGCTAGGTCTTCCACGAGCCACCAAGCCCTCTCCTTACCTTGCCTCTTCCCCGCATAATACGTCACTATAGATTTGCCGATCTGTCTTTGAGAGAGTCTCCGGATCCTCTTAAGCCGGTTCAATATCAACCAGCGATTAACCCCGATCGCATCAGACAATTCTGGAGTCGTAGCGCTCTTATAATGAACGAGATAGTTCACGATCTCATGGTCTATCTCATCTATACAGAAGGCATGCGGGTTCACCTTGTCTTTTCCATATGTCAATATCTCAAGATCAGCAAGACCCCTCTTGATACCAGTAAGATCTTTCTCAATTCTATCGATTCTCCGTTCCAGCTCGAGAACCCTGGCTGATCGAGGGGTTCTCCCCAACTTCTCGATTATAGCCTCGCGTATGAAACTACTCCTTTCCCCTTCCGGTATGCGTAAGGCAAGCTCAGCATACAGCTCACTAGGAACCTTGACTGAGATCTTATAAGACTCATCCTTCTTCACGTTTCCATCTCCGACTCATTGTGAGATGTGTAAAGCACCTTCTTCACCTTATCTGTAATCTTTGGACCCAAGCCTCGAACATCCTTAGCCCACCTGTCCACATTGACCAAGGCGTTCAACGGATTCTCAAAGGAGTTAAGGATGGCCGTAGCCTTCTCCCTACCGATATTCGGCAGACTCGAGATGAAGAAGACCTGCGCGTCAGAGATTGTCTCAACCTTCTTCACTGGATGGAGAATCAAAGGACGCCTCTCAACGATCTGCTCCTGCTTGGCTGAAGTATAGAGAAAGTCAGCTGTCTCTTTGTGGTTAAGGGTTTGGATCAAGCATATTCCATGCTTCGCCAAGGCGAACATCGCCCCCCAGACAGAGGAGGGATTGATTCTGCTGAACTTGTAGATTATCGGGAGATAACCCTCAATGATGATGAAAGGCTTTGAGTAAGCATCCTTCAATAGATATAGCTGCTCAAATAGGTGGCGGCGGGTTAGTGTATAAACGAAATCGCGCACAGTCTTCCTCTCGAAGGCGCAATCTTCCGAGATCACGTAGTCGCCCTTTTCTAAGGGCTTAATCCGGACATCCACATCCAGTTCCATTAGGTTCTTGACTATCTTTGACGCCGTGTTTGCCTCTCGGCTATCGACAACGATTACAGGCCTATCTGGGTCCGTCTCCTCCCTCAGGTAAGGCAGCAAACTCTCTGGTTCAGACATTAGCGCAACCTCATAGAATAGAGCGGCTTCAAGATAATTAGTATTTATCTTGACTGATCAAGTAGAAGCTAGCAGAAACCCCTTTTCTTTGAGCACTTAATGTTCTTAGTTAATGGCGTTATGTTCTATATGTAAGATCAGAAGTAGTATCTTGTAGGCGGGAGATCTATGGAAAGATACACAGCTACCCTAGTGGCGGTCTTAATCGTAACCGTGTTCTTGGGTTGGAACTATTATGACCTCTCAATCGAGTTCAACGAGGTCTCAAACAAACATAACACTTTGAAAGCTGAGTATGAGTATCTTTCAGACGATTATGATAATGTTTCAAGCCGCTATGAGGTCCTTCTGACCAACTACAATAGTTTGACAGAAGAATTTGATGATCTTGCCAGAGAGTATGAGATCAGCTATAGCACCAGATATCAAGAAGGATACACCCACGGATATCTGCAAGGAAACTTGACCGGCTACCAAAGAGGCTACATACAAGGAGTATCTGATGGCGCAGGAAGAGGCTACGACATCAGAGACCCCACTTTCCAAGAAGTCTTACAGTTCATATCTTCCGATCGGACTGACAAGAATCAATACAGGGAAGAGAACTACACATGCGTTGACTTTGCAGCTGATTTCAAGAATAATGCCATGAAGGCAGGATACACATGCGGATATGTTTACATACAATTTCCCGATTCTGCCCACACGATAGTATGCTTCAATTCAACAGACCACAGATTAGTCTTTGTCGAACCTCAAATCGATGAAATTATGTCACTGACTCTCGGGCGACCATACTGGGACAGAACGAAATACAAAGCTCCTGACTATAACGACACAGTTGTCAGGTTTGTTATTGCATGGTAAATACCGCCCAGGAAGATGCGAGCAATTGAATGATGAACCATTAAGCTCATTGAATGCTAGCGAACGGTAAGAAAGCACGACACCGCCCTAGGACTGATGTAAACGCGATCTCACACGACAAAGTGTGGTTGCTTTCTTGAGAATCTCTGTAAGGCCTGCTTGAAGTTTTGCAGGTCGTTCATCGTGTGGTTTATGGCGCTTATGTGAGAGTTTATCATCTCGTACAGTTCCAGTTCCGAGTCTGCCTCTTGAAGATCATTGGTGACTTGTTCAACTATAAGCTGAGTCAGATCATTTCTCTTCGTAACAGAATTGAACGCGCTCAAGATCTTCTGGCGTATCTGCTCAGTGACGCGGTTGGGGAGTTCACCTTTGCTGATCCGCTGAGTGACCTCTTCAATGACCTCCTTAGCTGAGAGTGGCAGACACCTTCTCGCCGCTACTTCACCCTTGGTTGTAAGAAAGACCATAACCGGAACCATGTTAACACTGTAGAGTTTGGTCATATCCTCGTTTTCAGGATCCTCAACATTGACGAGGCTGATCCTGATGTCGCTCATCTCTTCGTTGAAGCTCTTACAGAACTGTGAAAGCTCCCTCTTGCTCTCATAGAGCTCTGAGTAAAAGTACATGATCTCTATCTTCTCACGATTCATCAACCAGCATCTCTTCTTTTGCGCGGGCGCAATGTCAGAAAAGCAGAAGGTCGGGAAATACGCGTACCGAACTTGCTGTTTCATCCTTTCTTTGTGATCTCTTTGACTACCCCAGCCGCTATCGTCGTACCCATGTCACGTACCGCGAAACGGCCGAGCTCTGGAAATTCTGAGTAGACCTCGAGTGCTACGGGCCGTAATGGCTCAAAACGCACAACAGCTCCGTCTCCTGTCTTGAGGAAGTCTGGCTTTTCTTCGACCACTCGACCGGTCCTCGGATCTAGCTTCGTAATCAGCTCCGTGAACCTACATGCAACCTGTACTGTGTGAGCGTGCAAAACCGGCGTATACCCAGCTGCGATGGCAGTCGGATGGTTGATGACAATTATTTGACCCACAAACTCTCTCGCAACAGTCGGTGGATTGTCTACTGAACCGCAGACATCTCCCCTGCTAAAATCGCTCCTCGAGACTCCGCGGACGTTGAAGCCGATGTTGTCACCCGGCTCTGCTCTAGGCATCCTAACGTGATGGGTCTCTAGAGATTTGACCTCTCCAGTGGCGCCTGAAGGCATGAAGACTACCTGATCACCTTCCTTGAGGACACCCGTCTCCACACGTCCAACCGGGACAGTGCCAACGCCCGTAATGGTGTACAGGTCTTGCACTGGCAACCTTAATGGTTTCTTTATGGGCTTCGGAGGCATCTCAAAACTGTCGAAAGCTTCGAACAGCGTAGGTCCCTTGTACCATGGCATCTTCTTGCTGCGTTCGGTTAGGTTGTCTCCTGTCCACCCAGATGTGGGAACAAACTCAATCTTATTGACATTGAAACCGACCATCTTCAGCATACTGGAGATTTCGTTCCTAACCTCTTCGTATCGCTTCTGATCCCAGTTGACGGTTTGGTCATCCATCTTGTTAACCGCTACGGTCATCTGCTTAACCCCTAGTGTGAAGGCTAAGAAGCTGTGCTCTCTCGTTTGTCCTCCCGGTCCGATTCC
>CAZBDB010000155.1:0-3788 GCA_964490655.1 uncultured Candidatus Bathyarchaeia archaeon
CGCCTATGATATTGAGGTCGTTCAAGTTCACGCGGTACTTGCTGACCTGAGGACCAGTCGGCTGATTCACGTGGGCTAGCCATCCTCTTCGCCCTGTTTCAAAATCAACGATTTCGAAGCCAACGCGGACTCCACCCTTACGAACCTCGCGGCTGACCATGCCGCTAACCTTGTATCCTCTGGTCTTCAGGACGTCCACCGCCCTGAGCAGGACGCTTGTCTTGCCGATGCCGGGTCGTCCAGTTATGAATACGAGACGCTTCAAAGTGTTTCACCTAGACTACTTCTGTTTGAAAAAGTTATATAATGCGCGCGGACATGTTGCCTAGATATTCGCGCCCAGTAAATAAGGTTTTTAAACAGTTCGTCCTAGTTAAAGTCATGAGCGGTAAAGGAAACAACGAGATACTGACTCTTAAGGAGAGAGTACTGAATTCAATAAATCTTGGTGAAAGTCACTTTAGGGAGTTTAAAAGCGCGTTTGAAGGACCAGCTGACCGCAAAAGGCGACGCAAAGTCTCCAGCATATGTAGGGACATTGGGGATTCATTAGTGGCATTTGCTAACGCAGATGGTGGAGAGCTTTTGATTGGTGTTGAGGATGACGGGACCATCACTGGGATATCTCATAACAGAAAGGATGTAAGTGCGATGATTCAAGCCTCCACTTCACATGTTCACAAAGAAACACCTCTACCAAAACCGATGGTGTCCAGATTGATTATTGATGGTAAAACCGTTCTCTATTTCTCGATAGAAAAAGGTACACAATATTACTATTTGACAAGTGACGGAAAGTGTCTTCAACGTTCAGATAGGGATACGGTACCAAGATCCGTCGAGCAAATTCAGTTTGATCGAGGGGAAAGAGCGTCACGAGAATATGATAGGGCTTTTGTTGATGGCGCCGCAACTACAGATCTTGACCAGAACATTTTGAGAAATGTTGTCGAACGGATCTCGCCAGGCGTTTCACCTGAAAAACTACTACAGTATCTTGGTCTGGCTGACTATTCCAAGGGGTTTATGAGGCTCAGGAGGGCTACTCTCCTCCTCTCTGCTTCAGACGCATCTCGATGGCATCCCCGATGTGAGGTGAGAGTCATCAAAGTCAGAGGAAACGAAATTAAGACAGGAAGAGAATACAATGTGGTCTCTGATGTGATAAAACGAGGCAACATTATCAGCCTACTAAGAGACTCTTGGGACGCCATCAGACTTCATTTAGTTGAAACACGTCTATCTGAAGATGGACTCTTTGAGGAACGAATTCTATATCCAGAAGATGCGTGTAGAGAAGCTCTCATCAACGCTATCGCTCATAGAGACTACAGCATCGAAGGAGAAGGTATTGAGATTAAGATATTCGATAACCGTATGGAGATTCAAAGCCCTGGTGCCTTACTTTCAACAATATATGTAGAGGACTTGAGGAGGCTTAAAGGGGTTCATGAATCCAGAAATGCTTTCGTCACCAGAACGTTGAGAGAACTTGGATACATGCGAGAAATGGGAGAAGGAATAAGGAGGATATTTTTTCTTGTAAAACGAAATGACCAGATGCGTCCAAGTTTGGAATCATCCAAGAAACACTTCACGATTACCTTATTTCATAGGTCTATATTCTCAAATTCTGATGAACTATGGTTGAACACATATCAGGATTTTGATCTAGGACGAGAAGAGAGACTTATCCTGCTACTTGGGAGAGGAGGGGAGCGCATCTCTCCACAGAGTATAATTGATGCTCTTGATATAATTGATACTGATCAGTATAGAGCTCTAATATATCAACTGCAATTGAAGGGGATCATCTACCCCCTATTCAGTAGAAGTTCTATCACTTGGAAAGCTCGCAAGCGGGGAATAAGTAGACGCGAGGTCCGAAGGTATGTAGTTCGTGATGCGTCAGAGTGCAAAAGGCATTTTAGTATCCTTCTAAAAGGTCTACAGGAACTAGGTTCTTTTGATGTGTTCTCGACATCGGTCTACAACAGGTTACATCAAATACTCCCTCCGGACAATATTTACGATAGATCGCACTCGCAATTAGTAAATACACTAAGACTTTTCAACCTTATTGAACATAACAAAAAACCAACACCAAGGCTGGAAAGCATACTGCAATCAGGGGTTAAGTTATATGAAGGGGGTCCCACAAGGTTTAAGCCAGTCAAGTTGAAACCCCCTAGAGATATTGCTACAGAGGGCAAAAAACTTCGTTATCCAGAATCACCCAGAGTATACATTGGAAATCTTGATTCTTCGACGACCAGAGAAGAGATAGAAACTCTGTTCTCGGAATATGGAGAAGTAATCCGGGTAACAATCCCAACAGATTATGCGACAGGCAAAGCTAGAGGTTTTGGTTTCGTCTTAATGGACAGTTTTAAGGAGGCGGAAGTTGCAATAAGATTTCTTAATGGAACGATTTTCAAAGGTCGAAAGATTACTCTGGATTGGAGTCACAGTAGAGGACGTGCAGGTGGAGCTACCTGAAGCTTTCCCGTGTCCTTGATAGTTTGTCGGAACTTTTGGAGTATCTGAACAACTGTCAGCGGTCCAGAGCCTCTATGCTCTCTCAATGCGTCGTAATGCTTGAATAGGGGACGTTTGCAATGCGCGCACCATCGAAGATCGTGTACGTGCGTATGCTATGCATTTAAGTGTGTATGCGAAGATTTTCAATTAAAATTAAAAAGGGATGTGGGGATGTGTTTATGTGAAAACTGTAGCCAAGCGTGATAACAAGTCAGTGATAGGGGAAAATAATTTTCCAACAGAGGTTGCGAGGGAGGGAAAGACCAGCATAGTGGTGCCTAGGCTGGAGGCTTACGTGGAAGAACCTTGGGAGTACGCTCCCTCTAAGGCGCCGGTGTTCTACAACCCAGCTATGGAGCTGAACAGAGACATGGCGGTTCTGGCGTTGCAGGCGTATCAACGAACAGTGAGGAAGGAAATCTCCGTTTGCGAGCCCTTAACTGGCTGCGGAGTTCGAGGCATAAGGTTCGCAACAGAAGTGGATGATATTCGAAAAGTCGTGGTGAACGACATCAACCCAAAGGCAGCCAAACTCGCTAAGCTCAACGCAGAGCGCAACAAGCTGGCTGAACGCGTCCTTGTCATGAACGAAGACGCAAATCTGCTCTTGAGCCGATACGCGGCGCCCCGCAAAAGATTTGACTTTATTGATGTAGACCCCTTCGGATCGCCCGCGCCGTACCTGGACTCTGCTGTTCGGGCTTTGCGTGACGGTGGGTTGCTGGCTTTGACCGCCACCGACATGGCTCCTCTTTGCGGCGTACATCCCAAGGCTTGTGTCCGAAAGTACGGTGGAAAACCGTTGCGGACCGGGTATTGCCATGAGCTCGCTGTCCGGCTTTTGGCGGGAGGTCTAACGATGACGGCGGCAAAGCACGAGATAGGAGTTGAGGTCGTGTTCAGCCACAGCACGGACCATTACATTCGAGCTTACGCGGTTTTCCACCGCGGCGCGAAGCAAGCTGACAACAGTGTTCGAAAGATGGGGTACGTTCTCCACTGCTTCACCTGCTTTCACAGAGAAACTTCCAAAGGAATTCTTCCTCCATGGAAACGAGAGTGCACCGAATGTGGTTCCAAGCTGAACGTTGCTGGTCCCCTTTGGCTCGGCAAGATTTTTGACGAAGAATTCTCTGTGTTAATGGAAGGAGAAGTTGCTGGGAGAAATCTTGGGCATGAAAAGAAGATTCTCAAGTTGCTGTCTTTAGCCAAGAGTGAGGCTGAAGCTCCGATCACCTACTACGCCA
>CAZBDB010000156.1:0-3787 GCA_964490655.1 uncultured Candidatus Bathyarchaeia archaeon
AGAGTTATTTCCTGAATCTTTTCACCCCTCTTAATACTGCGGTTATCTGTTTCCTCAGATCTCCCTCAGGCGCGAACCTCTTCTCAAAAATCGCCGTTCCTATGGTGAAACCCCACATCCCTAGTTCTGTCACTTTTCTTATTCTCTCGAAGCTGTTGACGCTGCCCGCCACGATGATGGGTGTGTCTACTGCGCTTTTCACGGAGGCCATAAGCTGGTCTGCGTCACCGACATAACGGTAAGCGAGCAGATTGATCCCGTCTACGCCCAAGTCTTCGGCTCTCTTGGCATCGCCTACGATCTCCTGGATGCTTCCTCTAAGCATGCATGGATGACCCACCACTTTCCCGATATAGGGCATAAATCTCATCTTGCCCTTCAGCAGCCGAAGCGTTTGCTCAACGTATGTACCCCCTATGAGGTAGTCGACATCTAATGCTATTGCTTTTCTAACGGATCGCATAGCTTCCTCCTTGTTTTCACTCACCACCTCAAGGAAGATGATTTTCCCCTCCTTTCTCATTAGGCTAACAAGGGTTCTCAGCTCTCTAAGAGGCAAGCCTACGTCCTTGAAGCCGACGAACGTAACCCCTGTATCTCGGATCTCCTTGAAGACTTCGACGGCATCTGGAACCGTCACATCGTTCCGTGTGAGCATAGGTATGAATTTAGTCATTTTCCATAGCTGCCTAGAGTCTGAAAGAAGCGTTCAATGAAGCGCGGCAAGGGCCTCTTTGGCCGCTTGATCAAGCCCTATGAATACCGCGCGTGCGATGATGTTGTGGCCTATGCTGACTTCACTCAGGTTGGGAAGTGTGGCGATGCGGCGGATGTTGCGGAATGTTAAGCTGTGCCCTGCACGCAACCCGAGACCCCGCTCACCCGCGAGCCGGGATGCCCTAAGTAGCCGCTCGAACTCGCGCTCCACATCCTCTTCAGAAGGGGCCTCAGCGTATGCGCCTGTATAAAGTTCCACCCGATCAGCACCTACTTCCTTCGCTGCCTTAACCTGCTTCTCTTCCGGTTCAATGAATAGGCTGACCGTTATTCCTCCTCCATGAAGGCGCTCAACCGCCTTGCTTATAAGCCCTTTTCGGCCGATGACGTCGAGCCCGCCTTCGGTGGTGGTCTCCTCCGGCCTCTCCGGAACAAGCGTGCACTGATCAGGCTTGACATCGAGCGCGATCTCCAGCATCTCCTCGGCAACTGCCATCTCAAGGTTCAAATTTCTCTTCACTACTTGCCGGAGCAGGCGCACGTCTCGGTCTTGAATGTGACGTCGGTCTAACCGCAGGTGCACGGTTATTCCGTCAGCCCCCGCCTGTAAACATGTTACTGCGGCGGCCACTGGATCTGGCTCCCAGAAGGGGGCTCCCCTCGCCTGACGTAGCGTCGCAACATGATCAATGTTAACGCTTAGCCTAATCATATCTTCCACCATTAACCGAAGTATAGTATAGTTATAACTACAATAATTCATAACTTAATAAATTTTCCGCTTGACAAAATATCTGAAAGCCTTTAATGTTGAAGGAAACATCTGACGCAAGATTACAAACTTTGATGGTTGACAATTTTATGCTTAGGTGTCCGGTAGAATCAAACCAATGTTTTCAATTCATCAATGGCATGTAAAACTCTTCTTCCACGCTTGGTGATTTTGAAGTATCTTCTTCCCTTCTCATTGTAGGCAGCCACTAACCCTCTTTCTAAGAGATCGTTTAGGTGTTGATAAACCGCTGATCTTGTCATAGTTTTTCCAAGTAGCTTCCACAACTCATAGCCATAAGCATCTCTCTGATTAAGGATTAGCAGTATCTTCTCTTTGGTGCTGAACTCGGCTCCAACGATTGCTGTCTTACGCTTTTTTGAAAGAGCATGCAGTACATCTGTTGCCTTTAATCCGCTTCCGGTGATCAAGCATGTGACAGTGTCGTCCTCATCTATGACCGATTCATTCCTTAGTTTCTTAAGAGCAGCTATTGTTCCCGAGCTTGCAGGCTCTGCGAATATCCCTTCCATCCTTGCTACCTCCTGTTCTGCCAGGAATATCTCCTGATCCGAGGTCAGGGTTGCTATACCTTTCGACTCTTTTATGGCGCGGACGGCCAATCTGCTTTGCAGGGGATTCCCGACGAGGATTCCGATCGCATGCGTAGTCGGTTTCATCGATTTCTTCTTTGTATTCAAGTAGTCATCTACTATCGGCGAACAGCCCTCCGCCTGAACTCCGACCATTTTCGGCAGCCTCTTGATTCTGCCTAGTTCATGGAGTTCTCTGAAGCCCTTCCATATAGAGTATATTGTTCCGCCGCTTCCCATTGAAACGATGAACCAGTCTGGCACCCCGAGCTGCTCAGCCACTTCGTAGGCTATCGTCTTCTGAGCCTCTATTGCGAGAGGGTTTAGTTCGGATGTGGCTTGGTACCAACCCGTCTCTTCGGCGAGTTTCTCAGCTCTCTCTATTGATTTATCAACTGTTTCGCCATATTCGTCGATGACTGCGTCGTAAATGAGCATCTGAGCAAGCTTTCCCATATCTACTAACTTCGGAATTATTATTTGACAGACGATCCTGTACTTTGCGCAGTATGCTGACAGCGAAGCTCCCAGATTTCCGTTTGTTGCACAGATCATGGTTGCGAAGTCAAGGTCCAAAGCATTAGAAACCAGTAGTGCGGCAGCTCTGTCTCTGAAGGAGTTCGTTGGATTGCGCGTCTCATCCTTCAGATACAATCTGTTCAGATCCATCTCTTTGGCTAAGCGTTTGGCCTTGTGAAGGGGAGTTCCGCCCTCTCGCATCGTTGCAGGATTCTTGACCTTGGGAAGC
This sequence comes from uncultured Candidatus Bathyarchaeia archaeon, assembly GCA_964490655.1. Classification (GTDB taxonomy): domain Archaea; phylum Thermoproteota; class Bathyarchaeia; order Bathyarchaeales; family WAQA01; genus CAZBDB01. The sequence goes on from CAZBDB010000156.1 coordinate 2,831, forward strand.
AGGTCCCGGTACCTCCAGAATGTGAAGTCGCCTTTGAAGCTTGCTTCCTTCAGTCGTTCATAGTTCGGTTTATACTCAAGCAAGCCCCCGCAGCTGGGACATCTGTACTTTGGCAGAAGAGACTCAACGATACTCTGGCAGTCGGTGCATTGAAGGACGATCATTCGTTATCCCGCCTTGATGTCTTAGAGTGCTTCATCTCTTAATTGTCATGATAATATTTTAAGGCGATTGTGAGCACATGATTAACCTAGCGTAGCGCGGAGAAGTGATGATGGGCAATCATTATCTGGTATGCATAAATTGTGGAATGAGGTACGGCCCCGAAGAGATCACATATGCATGCAACGAATGTGGCGACCTCTTATCTGTTGAATACCATGAGTCTCAGATTCCGTCTAACCTAGGCGGAGTCTGGGGAGGCCGACATCTCTCAGTCTGGCGATACCGTGAGCTCCTGCCAGTCAGGGAAGAGACAAGACTAGTGACCTTAGGCGAGGGTGGGACGAATCTTAACAGATGTCTTAGGCTCTCTGAGGCATTGGGGTTGAAAGAGGTCTATGTGAAGAATGAGGGAGAGAACCCTACGGGCTCGTTTAAGGATCGGGGCATGACAGTAGGTGTGACCAAGGCTTTGGAATTGGGAATGAGGAGGGTTGCGTGCGCCTCAACAGGGAACACTTCGGCTTCTCTGGCCGCATATGCTGCTAAGGCAGGACTTGAATGCATAGTCTTAATTCCTTCTGGGAAAGTCGCCTTCGGCAAACTTGTTCAAGCCATAATCCACGGAGCGAGGGCTCTGCAGATCCGAGGAAACTTCGACGCTGCATTAAGTATAACTAGGCGTCTATGCGCAGAGCATCGAATTTACCTACTCAATTCGATAAACCCCTATCGGCTTGAGGGTCAGAAGACGATAGCCTACGAGATCAGGGATCAACTCGGCTGCACACCAGA
>CAZBDB010000157.1:0-3782 GCA_964490655.1 uncultured Candidatus Bathyarchaeia archaeon
TGGCAGTATTCATGAACGGGACATTCGCTGCATCTTTTCTTTTTGCAGTATTCTAGTCTCAGCCTGACGAGGGAGGACTCATACTCCTTCACTTTGTCGAGGTTTAATGATCTAGCAGTCTCAAAAGCGATCTTGGAAGGTTCAGGCTCAGCCTTAGACCAGATTCCCCTAAGCTCTCTGAGAAAGATGTTCACGCCTACTGGACCAAAGCCCTTGAATTCTTCAAGCCGCTTCTCGAGGTCCCTCGGATTTCTTGATCTTCTATGAAGCTCTTCTAGATTTCCGTACTCAGTTTTGAGCTTCTTCATCGTCTCTAACAGGTTTGTGGCCGTGGAGAAGTCATACCTAACGTAACCACCCGAATCCAATATCTCAACAAGACGATCCCAGCCAGCCTCGATTATGTCCTCTGGGATGTTCAATTCTTCATCCGAGAATCGGCGGAATGTCTTCTTCGCAGTCTCCGCAGAGATCCTCTTAGCGAACAATAGGGATGCAAGAAACCACTTGAACCTATCCTCAGGCTTGGATAAGTCTAATCCCAACTCCTCTGAATAGGTAGGCAGCTTAGAAAGCTCTTCCTCAATGCCCAAAACGATCACACATCTGATCTTTATCCGAAGATGGGTAAAGGTCTTTCCGTATTCACGCACTGAGGAAGGATTTCGTGCTCTGTATGTTCCTTAGTTGAGTTGAGGGAACCAACTCGTTAATCCAAATGGAAGACTGTGGGTATCTTCGGATTCGTGAAGATCTGGCTGAAATGTGAAAAGACTTCTATGTTCTGACCGCCGGGTTAGATCGCTTGAGAAAGGTGTGACGGGCAACAGGGAGCTTCTCGGGGTAGTCTAGCGAGTAGTGGATTCCTCGGGTTTCTTTCCGCATGGCGGCGGAGTCTATTATCAGCTCCGCGACCAGCGCCACGTTTCTTAGCTCCACGAGGTCTGCGGTGATTATGAAGTCCCAATAGTACTGGTCTATCTCTCTTTTCAGCAGTGTCACGCGATCTTTGGCGCGGGTTAGACGCTTGTTAGATCGCACGATGCCTACGTAGTTCCATGCCAGCCGTCGTATCTCATCCCGGTTATGGGTGACAACCACCAGTTCATCGCTGTCTACAGCTTCTCCCGGCTCCCACGGCGGGAACGGCTGGAGCGAGATCCCCTTCTTTAAGAGTTCTCTACACCTTTCAGCTGCGTATCGGGCGCAGACTAGTCCCTCGATGATGGAGTTGCTGGCCAACCTGTTGGCTCCGTGGAGGCCTGTGCATGCTACTTCTCCGATTGCGAACAGGTTATCTACATCGGTCTCTCCTGCTATGGTTGTTCTTACGCCTCCGCAGCAGTAGTGCGCGGCCGGAACCACGGGGATCGGCTCCTTTGTGATGTCAATCCCGACGGATAGGCACTTTTCGTACATCTCTGGGAAACGGGTTCGCACGAATTGTGGATCTTTCATGGAGATGTCGAGGAGGATGTGGTCTTCGCCGCTTTTTTTCAGTTCGTTGTCTATAGCTCTGGCTACTATGTCTCTTGGTGCGAGCTCCATCATCGGATGGTAGTCTCTCATGAAGCGGCGCCCGCTCTTGTCTGTAAGTATTGCTCCTTCGCCTCTGAGGGACTCGGTGATCAGGAAGGAGTCTGCTAGGGGGTGGTAAAGAGTTGTTGGGTGGAACTGGGTGAATTCCATGTCCATGATGGTTGCGCCGGCTCGATAAGCCATAGCAATGCCGTCGCCCGTGGCCACATCTGGATTTGTGCTGTGGATGAAGACTCGGCCTATGCCACCTGTTGCCAGCACAGTCACTTTGGCGACGAAGTTGCGGATTGTAGAATTCTTCCTGTCGAGAACATAGCAGCCAATGCACCGATTTTCCTTGACGAATAGGTTGACTGCGATCTGATTCTCAAGAATAGTGATGGATGGGTGCTCGGCGACAGCTTCAAGAAGAACTCGTTCGACTTCCCTGCCTGTGAGGTCGTCTGCGTGGACTATCCGCCTTTGCGAGTGGCCTCCTTCAATACCTAGATCGAAGTCACCGTTCTCTGTCCGGTTGAAGTTCGCGCCCATCTGCGCAAGTTCATTGATGCATCTAGGAGCAGCCCTTATGACCTTTTCTGCCACGCTTCTGTCGCACAGCCCGTCGCCGCAGACCAATGTGTCGTTGATATGCTCTTCAAAGGAGTCGTTTGGCGACAGTACTGCGGACACTCCTCCTTGAGCATAGTTTGTGTTTGACTCTGCCTTCTCTTTCTTGGTTATTATCAGAACAGGGGCGAAATCGGCGATCTTCAAAGCGAAAGACAACCCCGCGACGCCGCTGCCAATCACTAGAACATCTGAAGAAACATCGGCCACATTGCTCACCGCATTCGATTCACGCTTTCCTAATTAGATCTTGAACTAACTTAAAAATGGGAAGATTAAGTGTTTCGATTGAATCTATGACGGTATCCTTTTTGGCAAAGAAAGAAGAGAAGAGCCTTGCTTCCTGCGATGATTCTTCATCTGGTCGGCAGCTCAGCTTGGCGTGTCGAAGCAAGCTATATAACTCGAGGTTAGAGATGTCTATATCACAAATGGAGAGCGTTGAGATCTGCGTTGAAGATCCGACTAGGCCAAGTTGGCTGCGGCGGCATGGGTCTCCGGCACATATATGGTGCCAAAGAGCTTAAAGAAAAGGGCTTTGATAACTTTGAGGTCGTAGCGCTTTGTGATCTGCACCGTTCCGCGGCTGAGCATGTCGCCGGAGAGGCGGAGAAAGGTCTGGGCAGAAAGCCGAGGATCTACGTAGATTATGATCAGATGCTAAGTCAGGAGAAGAGCCTAGATGCCGTTAACATTGCCACAGACACTCGGTTCCATCATTCGCTAGCCTTGAAGGCCTTTGAGGCAGGTAAGCATGTAGCGGTGGAGAAACCTATGGGTCTAACTGTTAGGGCCTGCCGCAGAATGATAGAAGGGGCGAGACGCGCCGGAAAGGTCCTTTCAGTCTCTGAGAACTATCGTCGTGATCCGATGAACCGGCTGGTCAAGGCCGTTTTAGAGGCTAAGGCCATAGGAGAGCCGCGTCTCGTCCTCAAGGTTTCTGCCTCTGGCACCCGCATGGTGCAGCAGGTGGCGGCTTGGAGACACATGAAACTGAGAGGTGGCTATGTGTTGGAGTATGGCGTTCACGACGCTGATCTGCTCCTGTATTTCATGGGGGACGTGGAAAGGGTCTATGCGGAGACTCACCTCTGGGAGAAAGTGAGGTACTCGGCAAACCAGCCGCTGGCTGGCCAACTGGCTAGGTTCTACGGGCACAGGGTCAAAGAGGATGAGGAAAAGGCAGAGGTTGTTGAGTGCACAGCTGAGGATATGGCCTTAGCGATACTCCGTTTCAAGTCAGGGGCTATGGGCCAGCTCTCATTGAGCATAGCCTCGCCTGGCGAAGGGGCGCGTGCTGATCTCATCTATGGCAGCGAAGGATCCTTGAAGCTCCCAGGAAGCCGCACTGGTCGTCCCGTACAGCTTACAAGAATTGACGCGCAAGAACCTCTAAGTGAGAGTGAAGCCTTGGTGTTGGTGCCAAGATTCCGCCTAGATGACGTTACTGCAGCCTTTTTCCAATCTAAGCGCAGGCTTTCCAGCTACGATATGCCCTTTGAGCAGATTGATCGTATCCTTATAGCAATCGAATTGCAGGACTTTGCCAATGCCATCCTAAATGGTCAGCAGCCAGAGGTTACTGGAGAGGAAGGCCTAAAGGCTGTGGCGCTTTCCTACGCCATCTTGGAATC
>CAZBDB010000158.1:0-3777 GCA_964490655.1 uncultured Candidatus Bathyarchaeia archaeon
GTTACGCCCAGCTCCTCAAGCCTCTTCTTATTGGACAGATCCATGATCGGCCACTTTGATCCCCACTCCCTGATGTACTGCGGCTCAGAGACGGATACCAAATTCACTTGGTCCCCCAGAGCCTCGGCAAACTTAACAGCAGTCTTTCCACGAGTGCTGGCAACAACAACGTGCTTGATTCCTGTAATGGAAAGCCTCTTCTTCACAGCCTCAATCACGTCATCAGTATTCTGCTCACCAGGCTCTTCGAAGTAGTAGTCTTCTCTCAATATCTTAGCCATAGCCTAACCACCCTTGACAACGAAGCAACCACCACAAAATACTTCTGCTGATTTAAAAACTATCCAAATTCGCTCCGGTAGGTAAGGGAATAAGAACGTCTCTAGGCAAGATTTAAAAGATGTTCACCTCGAAGAGTACACCGATATCCATGAAAGGCGGTTTTGCTAAGAAGCTGATTCTCATAGGTTTTGACGGCGGGAATCCCCCCTTCATAGAACGATTCACACGTGAAGGCAGACTTCCAAACATTAACAGACTAATGAGTGAAGGCGTCTACTCTGAGTCGCTACCGGTTATGCCGTGTGACACGCCGACGAACTGGTGCACATTAGCAACGGGAGCTTGGACAGGAACACATGGAATAACAAGTTTCCATATACATCTACCCGGGGAACCTCTCAACAAGGTGCATTTCTCGGTTAGAAGCTACTGGTCCAAGGCTGAGTTCCTCTGGGACGCAGCTGAGAGAGTTGGAAAGAAGACCGCTGCGATAATGTGGCCGCTCTCCTTCCCTCCTACATGCAAATCAGGCATATTCATAGACGGCACAGGGCCAGGCGACCCCCAATGGAAGCTAGGCTACAGCGCTGTCTATACAACGCAGCCCGCTAGTCGATCCGGTGGTCGAAGAGCTGACGTCCCCGTCACATTAGTACAAGCCAGAGACTGGGAGAATCTCCCAGCTTCGAGTTCTAAGCCTCTGGAGACTACTATTGAGCTATCCGGTCGCGCTGCACTTATTTGGACAGAGAGGGGATGGGAAACCCTCGAAAACCAGCCTTCAGATAGCCTTGATGAAGCCCCGGCTAGGCATCACATCCTAGCCATAGACTCGAACGGCTCAGGCTACGACAAAGTCATAATAGCAAGAGACAGGGACGCTGCAAAGCCTCTAGCCGTGTTAGAGCGCCTTAAATGGAGCGACTGGATATACGAAGACCTCGAGAAGAGCCCACTAGGCAAGGCTCAGGCACGCTTCGACTTCCGTGAACTTCCAACAGGTGTCTTCAAGGGATACTTCAAGTACAAGCTTATGGCTCTTTCACCGGATGCCAGCGTCTTCAAACTATATCGAACAGACATTTTCATGGCTTCCCAGTGGGCCTATCCTGAGAGACTCTGTGAAGATCTGATAGAAAATGTTGGGCCTTTCATGGAGGGTTTGGAGCTCACCACGCCAACATTGGCCCATGGTGATTGGGAGACCTATTTCGAGAGCGTGGACATGCAGGTTGACTGGCAGATCAAGGCTGCTAGATACCTGAAAGAGAAGTATGATCCAGATCTCCTACTTGTACAGATACACACGCAAGACGCTATAAACCATCAACTATCAAGGGCTATTGACGAAGGGAATCCTGAATACAATTCCGCAGAGGCTGAGGAGGCATGGGAGCGCTTCGCCAGAACATACGAGGATGTCGACCGTCTAGTCGGAGGCATAATAGAGAGCTGCGCAGACGAAGAAACACTGATCGTACTAGTTAGCGACCACGGTGCAATCCCAGTTTACAAGCTGGCTTGGGTCGGTGTCGCCCTGATGAGGAAGGGATTGTTGACTTACAAGAAGGATTCTAGGACGGGCGAGACCGTGATCGACTGGTCGAAAACGAAAGCTTTTCCATGGCGGACATACATACACGTAAACTTGGAAGGAAGAGACCCAAACGGGATAGTGAAGCCAGAAGACTACGAAAAAGTCAGGGAAGAGATACTCCAAGCAATATACGGCATGAGAGATCCGGAGACGGGTGAATGTCCCATAGCCGTAGCGATTAGGAAGGAAGATGCAGAGATGCTGGGGCAATGGGGCGATAGAGTCGGCGACATAATCTACTACTTGAACCCTGGGTATACCGATGTAGATCTGGACAGAGACCGCGCTCGAAACCTTTCAATAGAGGAGCTGATGGACCTGAAGGATGCGCAACCAACAAGGGAGATCTGTGCTCATCACCAGTTCCTCCCAACGACCACTCACGGTGGAATGGCAATCAGGGCGGTCTTCATCATGAAGGGGCCGAGAGTCAAGAAGGGCTACCGAAGAAGAACACCCATATGGCAAGTAGATGTGACACCAACAATAGCTTATGCCTTAGGCATCCCAGAGCCAGCGCAAAGTGACGGGAAAGTCGTATGCGACTTCTTCCATCCACACCCATCCTAACAATAGGACTCTCGGCGAATACACGAGGAGATTCCAAGTCAGAACAAGCCCGTGGAACCGTTCAAATGCTGCAATAATTCCGACGCGCGGACAGCAAAATCTGGTGAATGCAGAAGAGTACACTTGACAGACCAAGACTAACTGCGAATCACGTAGTGACATGAAAACGGCCGCCGATGAATCCGATAGGTAGCCCTGTTGTCGAAGTAGTATGTTGTGCAGCTTATCCTTCAGCTTTGATCTGTTCCATCGCTCATTGAGAGGTTGAAGAGTGCGAGCTCTGTGCCCATTAAAACCCTTTTAAGCGGTCTCGCAGAAAGAGGTGATTAACCTTCAGGTAAGCGATCTAGAGGAAGTGACAATGTGCCTGGAGAAGCGAACGTTGTCTACGTCGGAAGAAAGCCGCTCATGAATTACGTTCTAGCGGGGGTAACCAGTTTCAATGCATCCAACGCTGAGGAGGTAGTACTAAAGCCAGAGGGGCGAGCGATAGGAACTGCTGTGGATGTTGCAGAGATTTCTAGGCGAAGTTTCCTTGACGATGTGAAGATTGACAAGATCGACATCGGAAGCGAAGAGATATCCATGCTATAGGAGAACAGAACAAAAACAGTTTCAACCATGGAAATAACGCTTGCCCACGCTCCCTCTTCCGGAAAAGAGACGGAGGACAAAGGTGAAGGAAAGAAGCCTGCAGACAGAAAACCCGCTGCAAAGACCAGCAAGCCTCAGTAACTAGCTCGCGCTCTCTTTTTGAGATTTCCAGCTTGTCTTTCCAGTATGTCCACGTATCTAGCGAATCTTTCTTTCATCTCTCTGCCTTTGTTTGTTAGAAAGTACGTCTGCCGCTTCGGGGCGGCTTCAACGGTTTGAGGCTTCCCTCTGTTTATTAAACCGAACCCTTCCAGATCTTTGAGGTGCCGATATACGTTGCGGAGATTTCCGTGGTCGAGATAGATGTGGAACCTTTCTTTGAGGATTCTCCATATGTCGTAGCCGTAGGTCGTTGTCCCGCGTAGCTCGTTGAGGTATATTATGGAGAGAATCTTAGACTTGGTCTCGCCCATTGTTCCGACTGGTCGAGGCATGTCCTAGACCCACCTCGAAATCCTTATAAAAGGTTCTATCCATTAACAAGGCAGCTAACCTTTAGGTAAAAAGGCTTTCGCTCATTCCGGTATTGTATCGGCCCGAAAGCCCATAGTTGCCTATAGAAGACTTGAATGAAGGTTATGAAATGTCTGAGGAAGAAAAGGGGGTTGCCTCGATGAAGATCGTCTATTACTGCGTTTCGTGTGCTAAACACCGAAGGTATGTGTGAAGAATGG
>CAZBDB010000159.1:0-3776 GCA_964490655.1 uncultured Candidatus Bathyarchaeia archaeon
GGCAAGTGGATTATCTTCAATGTCAAGCGGCAATCTCACCAAAGCGCGGCGACGACTCGACTCATAACAGGCGAAGATTATCTCAGTGGCATTCAATGCTCGCCGAGCGCTCAGCTCCGGCTCGCGACCTGTCAAAAGAGCCTCCACTACATCAGCTATCGCCCGGTCAATAAAGTCGGGCCCGTGCAATCCATCGCCTTGAGTATCGATGACTTCCCACTCGGAGGAACCCTTGCGCCTAATCCGAAGATTCACCCCATCTGCCGCTCCGACCTCAATAACCCCTTCCGTTCCGACAAGCCTGTTGTGAGCGCCTATTGCTCCGCCTGCTGCTCCGGTGCCCATGAACCCAAACACGCCGTTCTTGTACTTCCACAAGAATACTCCATGGTTCTCAACAGGCGCTCCGAAGATGAGTTTTTCTTGGGAGTAGTCAAGCTGTCCCATCACCCATTCAGCGGGAGTTTCATCGTTGTAGAACCCGAACATATCGACGTAGTGTGTGCCATAATCGTAGATGTCACCGCACATCCCTTCAAGTCTCACAAGCTGACCTATCTCACCGGCTCTCAAAAGATCCCTAGCCATGCGGAAAGGCTTACCGAAACGCCGCTGATGATTGAACGTGAGCTGAACACCTCGCTTCTGACATTCCTCAAACATCCGTTTCGCCCCACCCCAAGTATTGGACATAGGCTTCTCGCAATGAATAGCCTTGACCCCGGCCTTGGCGCTATCTATGACCATCTGCGAGTGTAGATGTGGCCACGTGCAGATGCTGACAATATCGAGTTTCTCATTTGAGAGCATCTCATTGTAATCAAGATAGATCTCAGGTTCGTTGAAGGCCTCTGCAAAGGCCTCAGCGTTCTGCTGCACAATATCGGCGCAGGCAACGATCTGACAGTTGCCCAGAGCTTCATAGCCCTTGGCGTGTTGGTACGCCATCGCGTATCCCATCGCGTCGCCACGAGCCTTCTTCTTGCCTGTTCCGATTATGCCGACCCTCAATCTAGTCATGAACAGATCCCTTCCATCATCCTGCAGTGGAATAAAGACTTACACCCTTTTATGATTAAGCAAAGCATATCTATCTGCCTAAAGAGACGCATAGCGCACCTGGGAAAAGACGTCCCCCAACAGCTAGCTAGCCTCTCATCACTAGCACTACTCATACGACGAAAAGTCCCAAGAGAAATGGGGAAAGGCGGTCTACTCGAAGTAGCTTTCTCCCTTTCTGAGATGCTTCCTGATCTCTTCCTCGTTGAGCTCAACGCCCAAGCCAGGGCGGTCGGGAACCGTAATGTACCCGTCTTTTATGATGGGTTTCTCCGCACCCTTCACGAGGCTTTCCCACCAGGGCAGAGCGACAGCGTGGAACTCCAAGGCTAAGAGGTTTGGAATAGCTGCGCAGGCATGGACAGAGGCCATAGTCCCCAATGGGGTGCAGATGTTATGAGGCGCCGCCAGCATTCCATGCATCCCAGCCAACTCAGCTATCTTCTTTCCCTCAATCAATCCGCCGCAATGCTGGAAGTCGGGAGCGACGATCCTTATCGCCTGCCTCTCAACAAGCTCCCTGAAACCATCGGTCAAGTATAGGGTCTCCCCAGTCAATGTCGGCGTCTTAGTGGAAGACGTCACCACAGCCCAGCCGTCGACATTATGCGATGGGAGAATATCCTCAATCCAAGCTAACCTGTACTCTTCAACAGCTCTAGCGAACCTAACGGCGTTGCTCACGGTTCCCATGCCGCAGTCCAGAGCCAACTCCACATCATATCCAACTGCATCACGCAGAGCCTCAACAATCTCTGCAAAGTAAGCTAACCCAAAGTCAGTCAGATGCCCACCCAATAACCCATTCGGACCCGCAAGGGTAGCCATCCCCAGGCCTATATCGAACTTCAGGAGGCTGAAGCCCCGCTTCTTGATCCTGCGAGCGTTCTCAGCATAAGCCTCAGGCGTGTAATTCACCTTGTCAAGCTGATAGTCAGCCCTCGAGGCTATAGGCTTGCCAGCGTGACAGTCACAGTAGATAGGAACCCTTTCTCGAAACTTACCGCCCAAAAGCTTGTGAACGGGAACGCCGTAAGCCTTCCCTGTTATGTCCAAGAGCGCTGTTTCAATAGCGCTGACGGCGTGAACATGGAACCCACCGTAGACGCTGGGCCCCATCCTCCGCCAAAGCCTTTCAACATCAGTCGGATCCTCACCGACAAGAAGACGCCTCATCCTGAGAACAAGAGGCTTGACGGCATCAGCATAAGGAAAAGCCTCACCGAATCCTTCTATTCCCTCATCTGTCTCAACCTTAACAAGCAGCCAATCAAAGTTTCCGTCAACTATAGCAGCCTTAACATCCTTTATCCTCAAGGTCAAAATCACTGGCACACGTCTGATTCGAACTAGTATTTAAGATCATTGCCAGAGCGCGCGGTAATGCAAGGCTGTATCGATTAGATCTTTCCTTTAATCTCCCCTGACAGTAAATAGCAGAAATCTCTTGCTCTATTGAAGGTTGACCGAGTCTCTGGGTCTTTCGAAGCCTCGACCACCCTCTCGCGTGCAGGAATCCATCGGGTCAAAAGGAACTCCATCTCATCCACCAAGTTCGGGTCTCGGTTCCGATTCATGAAACCCTTTATGATGCCAAGCATCCCATTATTTAGGCTATTGCGACGACTATTCTGCAGTTCATCCCTTATCTGCGAGGAGAGGTTCTTCATTCTTTCATACCTCTGCCTTGCTATGTTAGTTCCCGTCTTCGTTACTATCCTGTCAATGAAGGATGTCTTCGACTCAATCCAAGGTTCAATATGGCGGATATACTGCCGCAGATCAACTCTGCCCTTTGCTGCTGTAGCGTAATGCGTGCGGATCTGAACGTTCCTGTAGAAAGCCGTCAATCCAAGGTTTGCATCTATCGTGTCCGCCTCGTACAAGATCCTCTTCTCTAAGACGTCCGATGAAGACCCTTCCTCGTCGTTGTCTGGCTTGAGATGGTTTTCAATTATAGAACCTACAGAGGCACAGAAACCGCTGGGAAAGCCGTATGTTTCCAAGATTTTATTGGCCACAAAGGCTCCGGACACGCTGTGAAGACTGCCAAACTGGTTGAATTCCCGACAAAGCTTGGTGACAAGGTTCTCTCTCTTCGGCATCAGCAGCTCGTTGCGCCAGAAGCCATTTTCATCTAGAATGCGCTTTCCTTGGCTATCTGTGAGAATTCTCCCATCGTAACGTTTCGTGATGTCATGGAGTATAGCAGCATACTCAAGCCTTCTGAGGTCCGCAGCCTCGCGTCTCCCAATCTCCAGACTTAGAGCGCGCACCCTCTGTGTGTGGTTGAAGTAGTAATGCCTCCAAGAGAAACCGACCCAGATCTCGTCCCACAAAAGAAAAGTCTCTCTTACAAGATCATTCAATTCCTTCAAGATCGCTGCATCATCTGACGACAATTCCTGTTCCATCGAAGCCATCCACATCTTCACTAATAACCATATTGTGGACAGATTTGCTCTCGCCTCAACTCATGGTCTTACACATAAGGACAATAGCGAGGCAAGGACAACAACGCCTGACCTAAACGGTCATAGAGGGGCTGAAGAGAGCTATCTACAGAAGCCGCACAATCTCAGCTATACCACCTATACACAGCCCCTCCGGGCTCTTCATCAGACGTAGCTAGCTAGCTAAAATATTGGGTTAATCCCAGCGGACCCGCCATTCTTCCCCACTAGTGCCGTGAGAACATTTATCTTGCCTTTTTCTAC
>CAZBDB010000160.1:0-3735 GCA_964490655.1 uncultured Candidatus Bathyarchaeia archaeon
GCCTAATCAACCCTCAGCAGTCTCTCCCTTTTGACAGGGCCTCTCGGACTCATCTCTTCAAATACTATAGCCTGGAATCTATAGATCTTCGTCCCGTCCAGCAACCAGCAATCAGGAGTCAAACCAGCCTTCAAACAACACTGACAAAGAAAATCCTGCTCGTTCCAATTCCACTCAACAGGCACCTGTGGCAGCAGGAGACCCCTGTAATAGCCCCTCTCCACAATCAAACCATCTCCCCCGATCTTGATCTTCGAAGGATACTCCCGTGGAGAATTCACCTTAACCAGTTCAGGAGGCGTCAGCACACTCACCTCGAAGACTATATCCTCAAGCTCTTCACCGGTCACCCGATGGAAACGGGGATCTCTTGTGGCAGACTCAACAGCAGCCTCAATCGTAGCCCGAACCAAGGGATGCGTAGGATGAGGGAACCCTATGCAGCCCCTAAGCTGCTTCCTCCCACCGGCGATCTTGTTCAAAGTCACGAAAACGCCGCAAAGCTCCATCAGGTTAGGCGGAGTGTCCTCCGGTGGACTTATCGTCCTTCCATCCTTGAGGTTCCACTCTACCGCCTTTCTAGCAAGCCTTACAAGAAAGATCCCTTGCTCATCCATTATCTCAAACATGTAGCTACAAGCTCTCTAACAGAAACTCTGGAAAAAAGCCGTGCGCTAAAGTCTCTGAGAAGAATCGCTAAAACTTCATCGACTCCTCAGATATCCCGTCCTTGGTGATGATGAGGAAGTCTATCCCATCACCGCTCATAACGTCCCTGCTGACGGCGGATTTGACCGCCCTGACCACAAGATCCTTCGCCTCCTCTAGGGATACGCCATCCTTGTAGCCCTCCTCTAGGACGCCTATGGCTATCTCGGCTCCTGAACCGACAACTGCATACTTGTCAGGCATAACCGAACCCAGAACATCCAAAGCATAGAGCGAAGGACCTTCCTCATCCATGCCACCAATGATTGTCTGCGTAATCAACGGGAAGAGCCGACGGACAAACAAAAGGTTCGACATAACCTTGGCAGCCGACCTAACCGACATCGGCCTCCCAGCGTCGAGATTGAACAAGCTAGCATAAGCCTCAACCTCACGGACCAGAATCTGCATATCAGAGACTAAGCCCGCACATGCAGCGCCTATATGATCCGCAATCTTGAAAACCTTCTTCCCAACCCGGCTGACAACAAGATAGCCGTAAGAAACCCTCTTCTCAGAAGCCAATATCAAACCGTCAGCAAAAAGGACGCCGACCGTGGTCGCACCCGGAATGTACATGTACTGTCTCTGCTCTTCACCCAAGAACCTCACCCTCTACTGGATTACTAGAATTGCTCACCCTAAAATAAAAAGGTTCTCAAAACAGCATCTTTCCATGCTCCCTGCAAAGCCAGTACCTAGAAATCAATACAGGATATCCTCGGTCAGATTGACTCTGTCCTCTTCGACACGAACTCCCTCCTCTTGCAGAAGCTTCATCCTAGCCTCAGCTGCTTCCCCAGGCCCTCCAAACCGCCCGTCGGACCTGACAACACGATGGCACGGAACGATCGGTGCAAGCGGATTCTTATGCAATGCATTACCAGCCGCCCTACAGGCTCTCGGTCTCCCTATCTTCTCGGCAATCCTCTTATACGTGCTGATCTTCCCTCTAGGAATCCTGAATGTGGCAAGTAAAACCTCCCTCTCAAAATCCGTCTTGTCGCTAAGGAAACGAATTACATCCTCCTCTGTCTTGACATCCTCTTTCCTCAAGATCACACCCCTTATCTTAGTAGTGTAAACCCAAATAAGGATTTTCGAGGGCCAAAAGAGTAATAAACCTAGTCTCCCAGCTTTCCGTTCAAGCCAGCCTATCTCACGGTGGCAAGGGATGAACGGAAAATACCACGATCGGAAGAAGACCTTGAGAGCATTATACGTTGGACGCTTCCAACCCTTCCACCTAGGCCACCTCCAAGCCGTGAAAAACGTGCTCAAGAACGCCCCGGAAGCCATAATAGTAATCGGAAGTGCCCAACACAGCCACACCATGGAGAATCCCTTCACAGCTGGCGAGAGAGCCATGATGATTCGCCTAGCCCTAGACGAAGCCAGAATAGATCCGAGCCAGTACTTCATAATCCCGGTTTCAGACTTAGACATACACGGGATCTGGGTCTCCCACATAGTCTCTCTTGTTCCATCCTTCGATGTTGTCTACTCAAACGAGCCCTTAACAAGACGCCTCTTCATCGAGAGCGGCTTCAAAGTCATATCAATCCCATTCTTCAGGAGAAAAGTGTGCCAAGCAACCGAGATAAGGAGAAGAATGATACGGGATGAAAACTGGGCTGAGCTATTGCCAAACAGCGTGGCCGAGTTCATAAAGGAGATAGATGGAATAGCTAGACTTCAGGAACTTGCGAAGTCAGACAAGATATAGCTTTCAGCTCAAGATTTGCTTAAAAGTTCAGATATCCTCCTAGACTTCGACATCGCCGCTTTAACAGCCATCATAAAAGCATGCCTTATCGGGAACTTCTCCAACTCTTGTAAACCCTCGATCGTGACCCCTCCAGGCGTTGTAACCATATCCCTGATCTCAGCCGGATGTTTCCCCGCCTCCGAGATCAGCCTTCCCGTTCCAACCATAGATTGAGCAGCCGAGAGCAGAGCGATATCCCTGGGCAGTCCCGCTTCCAAACCCGCATAGGTCAAGGCTTCCAACACAACCGATAGATAGGCAGGGGCGCATCCGCTCAATGCGGTGATCGCGTCCATATGCCTCTGCTCTATCTCGATCGCTGTTCCCAGCCTGTTCATGATGTTCTCTGCTTTCTCTTTATCCTCCTGCGTCACGTCAGAATCTGCACAATATGCTGTGAAGGATTCCTGAACCAGAATTGCCAGGTTAGGCATAGCCCTTACAAAACGGGCTTCAGGAACAACCCTCTTCAGCAGATTCAATCCTGTGGCTGCCGCAAACGAGATTATCAGCTTTCCATCCGCTTTTTCCTTTATCTCGGTTAGAACCTTCTCAACATCCTTTGGCTTAACACATACGACTATGATGTCAGCCTTTTCAGCCGCCATCCGGTTATCACTCGTTATTGTCGCACCAAGGCCTTCCAGTTCTACAAGCCTCTCAACATGCCGTCTAGTGGCTATGACCTCCCCCTCGTAGCCGGTCTTCAATAGACTCCTTACCAACGCGCCTCCAATCATCCCAGCTCCCAGCACGGCGATCGTCAACAACATCACCAGAAGTAGATGATGATTAAGCCGATAAAAGATTTAGGACAGCCTCAACTGGGATACACCTTCAACAGAAATAGTTGGCCACACTGCAAGTAGAGTCAGCGGATAAGAAAGGCCTTAAAGCTCTTCCTCTTTTTCCCAGTTCACTGCGTACCCGCCGAGGTAACTGCCAACTATACTGCCGACCAAAGGCACGAGAATATCCCGTCCTAGATTCGGCGATGATAAGTCCAGGACGCCGAAATAGAGCTGAAGAATCAACAGAATCGCAAAACCGATCAAGGACGGATATAGGAGAACTATTTTCAAATTCTCTTTGGTCTTGTAGCCTGTGTAAAGCCCGCCCAGGAAGCCGCTCGGCAAGTAAACGATTGCTATCATAAATAGGATCAATGCGGGCTCGACCTCCTTATAGAATGCCAGTAGGCCATAAGCCCCTACTGTTTGGAGAAGTTTGTAGATGATGAAGAGCCAGATGGGAGGAGA
>CAZBDB010000161.1:0-1554 GCA_964490655.1 uncultured Candidatus Bathyarchaeia archaeon
CTCCCCTTGTATATCCAGCCCTTCTCGTGGCATTTCTTCAAGACTGTCCAGATCATGTAGTTGTTCTCATCTGAGAGTGTATAGTACGATCCTCCTAGCTCTGGGAGGCCGAGCTTAGCCACAATTCTCTCAGCGGTGTCAGTTATTGGCCCGTTCTTTCCCTGTATGATTGCTACCTCGTCATGGCTCTCAAGCTTGTCTGCGAGATACCTCAGAGTGTCGGGGTTGTCCCAGTCCATCCAATATCCGAGCTGGATCGACTGCTCGGTCTGGACCGCTGCGTACGTAAGCGCCCTCTGCTTGCACTTCTTCACGAACTCGGCTATACCGTATCTCTCGATGTCTCTCTTAGACTTGAACTTGAGGTCCTTCTCCACCTCAACTTCTATCCAGAGGCCTTGGCAGTCGAAACCATTCTGATACCTTAGGTCATAACCCCACATAGCCTTGTATCTTTGAAAAAGGTCTTTGTACGTTCTTCCCCAAGCATGGTGGAGCCCCATTGGGTTGTTAGCCGTTATTGGCCCGTCCATGAAAGACCATCTCGGCCTACCTCTGTTCAACGATACACGCTTCCTGAAGGCGTCTGTCTCCTCCCAGAACTTCAGAATGCGCTTTTCAAGCTTCGGAAAGTCTAGCGTTGACTCTACCTCTTTGTACATTATTCACTCACACTCATTTGGTGTTTCCAGAATTCCGCGGGCATTAGCCTAAAAACTACTAAACAGTCTAACAATGAACGGTGAGCCAGTTCAGCTCTGGATTTGGCGGCCACCTCTCATTCTGTAACCCCGCTGGCACGATCTATGGCTAAACGTAATCCCTAATATAAGTTTTTTCCGCGCGAGCATCTCAAATCTTATATCCTGACACAATCTCGCCGGCTATGCGGACCTTCTCGATATCTCCATTCGCTGGCAACTTATCGGAGATGCCTACGATGATGCGTGGAGCGAACAGGTCAAGCAGCTTATGGACGAAGGATTCCAAGACTTCATCCTTGACATACGGCAGAAACAGCGTTGCCGGAATCCCGTCGACAAGAACCATGTCTTCTAAGCCTTTGTTGAGTTCTTCAAGGGTTACGTTGCCCATAGGGGTCGGCGGGACGCACTCCAATCCATCAAGGCCAGTTTCCCTCGCAAAGGGCAAAACAAGCTTGATCTTTCCGTCCCAGTGTGAGGTGCAGAACTTCCCAGCCTTGTGTAGCTCAGAGGTTCTTCGCTTGTAATAGGGAAGCATGTACCTTTTGAACAGTGGCGGTGAGCACAAGCCTTCATCAATATTGTCCCCAAAGTTGACGATCTTGAATGGGGCCTTCTTGATTACATCGAGTCGTTTATCATCGTTCTCATCGAGGATACGGAGCAGCTCCTCAACCTTGTCGCGGTGCTTCCACAGGGCGATCACGCCCTTCTGGAAGCCCATATAGAGGATGAAGAACCTTTGGATTGAACCCCATGGGATGCCGATAAGCGGCTCTGATCGATCGCCGAGTGACTTCTCTATTCTGTCATAGAGATCCTTGTTGAACTCGTAGGTTTGATGCTTGAG
>CAZBDB010000161.1:1654-3727 GCA_964490655.1 uncultured Candidatus Bathyarchaeia archaeon
CTTCACCAATCCTCAAAGCTTTTAATCTTCTCTCTATAAGTATTCACGTTGATAAAAGGATCGGTTTGGGATGTCAAAGAAGACCTTAAGGGTATCTAAGATAAGGGATGGCACAGTCATCGACCACATCACTCGAGGCCACGCATTGGACGTTGTAAAAATCCTGAATATAGATGGCCGTTCCGGTGGAACCGTCACGATCGCCATAAACGTTCCAAGCAAAAAACTCGAGGTCAAGGATGTAGTTAAGATCGAGGGCAGGGAGTTGAATCCGGAAGAAGTCGACAAGATCGCGCTCTTGGCACCCCACGCCTCCATAAACATCATAAGGAACTACCGAGTTGCGGATAAGAGCCGAGTCAAACTCCCAAACGTGATCTATGGTATTCTTAGGTGTACAAACCCGACATGCATCTCAAACAGTAATGAACCAGTCAGATCAGTTTTCTATGTCGAGAAAGAAGATCCGCTGAAGCTGAAGTGCCACTACTGCGGCACCCTCATAGAGCAAGAAGATGTTCTTAAACAGTTTTAGCATTTCTTTTCATTGTCAAGACATGAAAATCTGTGTCAAGTACGGAATTGGAACGTAAAGCCAGACATAGATGGCAAAGGCAAGTATAGCCGTGGATATAGCTATCAGGAAGTAATCTCCTTGCTTCATCTTGAGGACATATAGATTAGTTCTCTTCTTAATAGCACCCCAAGCCCTCGATTCCATCGCTTCCGCCAGTTCGAGGCTCCTTCGGATAGCGCTGACGATCAAGGGGATAAGAATCGGAATGTAATTCTTTATTCTTCCTATGAAGTTTCCCTTCTCAAGCTCCAATCCCCTAGATTTCTGAGCGTCCATGATGGTCTGGGCCTCCTCAGCTAGGACAGGGACGAAACGGATGGCCGTTGTGAAGGCGAAGCAGAACTCATAGGGTATGCCGCTTTGTTCCAAGGCCAGCCCCAGATGATCTGGGGATGTAGTCAGAAAGAAGATTGAGAAGGACTCTATCAGGACGATGAACCGCAGCGTCATAGCCAGCGAACGTTCGACAAGCCACTCCAATGATTCGTAACTGCCATAGAAGTATAGTGAAAGTAGATTTGTCGAGAAGATTATGATCGAGAATATTGCTGATCCCTTCATCGACCTGATCCACTCCCTCTGCACTCGCGCCACAATCACAAAGGGTATCTGTGCGATGAACAGGACGAGTAGGGGCAGCATCTGGTTGAAGAGAACGGCAACTGCAAATATGACGGAGACGTAGAGAAACTTGACCCTGGGGTCGAGTACATGAATGGGGGATGATGCTCTTCTGAACCTGAAGCCGTCGAACATGCTCATTTTGTCTTCCCAAACCTTTCCAGTAGAACTTTGCCGGCCTCGTAAACGTTGACTACATCTGTGGGTAGCCCTAGATCCTTCAGTTCAATGAAGGTTCTGGCTACTTCTGGCAGCACTAGAGAAGCTCTGGCTACAAGATCTTGATCGGTCAAGATTCTGTTCGTGTCTCCGTCGGCAATGATCTTTCCGTTCGCCATAAGAACTACTCGTGGCTTGCATTCGACCACAAACTCGATGTCATGAGTCACTATCACAACGGTCTTTCCCTGCGCGTTGAGTTGGATGATGAACTGTCTAAGCCGATCCTTCTGTGCGTGGTCCTGACCGATAGTTGGCTCGTCCAAGATGACTATCTTCGGATCCCACGCTAGCACCGAGGCTAGGGCAACCCTTTTTCGTTCTCCCCCGCTTAGCATGAAAGGCGAGACATCGCTGTATTCTCTCAAATCAAGCAGGCTTAGCGCCCAATCAACCCGCTTCTTGACTGAACCCTCATCGTAGCCGAAGTTCTTCAAGGCGAAGGAGACCTCCTTCTCAACAGATTCACTGAAGAATTGGCGGTCAGGATTCTGGAAGACCAAGCCAACCTTCCTCGCCAAAGTTGCAACGCTAACGTCTCTAGTGTTGACGCCATCGATCAACACATCACCTCTGCTGGGCTTCAACAGACCGTTGAAGTGCTTCACCAAAGTTGTCTTGCCCGCGCCATTCTGCCCCATTAAGGCGACGAACTC
>CAZBDB010000162.1:0-3692 GCA_964490655.1 uncultured Candidatus Bathyarchaeia archaeon
CAGGGCTAGTTACAGGTTGCCGCTGAAACTGCGTGCGTTTAGGGACATGGGATTTCAGGCTGTGAGCCTTTCTCGCTATTCCCCGTATCCTGAGGAGGAAGAGGAGTTTGAATTGCTTAGGGAATACGGCGCCGTTACGATCCACATGTCTTGCCCTGCTGAGATCGAAGAGCTTAGGCAAGCAGTGAGGATTCACAGAGAGACTGGACGGGTGCGATGGGTCTCCTTCGACGCCGTTCTAGGACAAGGCTATCTGGATTATGAAAGCACGGCAAGGTGTCTCAGTTACGCCTTTGACCTCCTAGCAGAAGAGGGAATAGGGTTACTTATTGAGAACTGGACCTTTAAACCCGAAGACTTCTTGTTGATCAAGGAAAAGGCAGACATACCGGATCTAGGGGTGCTGATCGACATAGGCCACCTGAACCTTTACGTAAAACAGATGGGAAAGAGAGCAGACAAATACATAGAGGCATTGCCACTTGAGATACATGAGCTCCACCTCCATGATAACGACGGAGTAAGAGATTACCATCTTCCCCTTTACCCTCGTCAGGGCTCCATTCTACCAATCATGGGAGACGTGGTCAGCGGCTTGAAAAAGAGAGGCTTTGATGGAACTGTCACTTTAGAGGTCATCCCTTATGGCCAAAGGGTTTACATAAAGGATGAGGAAGGGATGGCTTCGATCATCAGAACAAGAGAGATCTTTGAAGACTACTGGACCCGACCCCCATGAGGTCATGCCTGGACTTCCAGACACGGGTTGATCATCGTAGGCAGGATCACAGCGCGCGGATACAGATATTAGACAGTGAGGTGCATGTCTCCAAGTGAAGATGATCGATAGAGCAACTCTGCTCGGCGGTGTCAAAGATGTTGCGTGGGTCGCTTCTAGAATAGCCATTTTAGCAGTCGTCATCTTGGTTCTAGATGTTGTTGGACTTGGTCTCTATGACTTGTTTACAGGTGCAAATCTGCTTTCGAGGCTGCGGTTTATTGTACTTGCAGAGGGAGTTGTCATGATGGTCATCGGTTTCTGGCAAATAGCAACAACTCCCAGAACTGGATCGATAGGATCTAAACCTGTTCATCCGTCGACCCGAGAGATAAGGGAGCAACGCGACACACAGGAGTATCGGCTCCTGATAGGAATCGCCGGCTTCATGCTGTTCATACTAGCTCTATTTGGATTGTAAGTTCTGGATGCTGAACAGCCGCTTGGATGCGACTCACGCGTCTGTTCTCTGCACGCTGTGGTCTGAGCCGCACATCCATAACATGTCCTTCTAGAGTGTCGAAGGGAGATATGAGAAAATGCCATCTCACTTGGCCGACCCAATGTTTATATCAGATGGGAACCAATTCTGAGATGGTGTTGGGGATGGGTTGTTGGCGCTGGTTCAACAGCGTTCTGAAAGAAGCTGGCATAGAAGTCACAGATGAGAACAGAGAGAAAGTCGACGAGGTAATCCACCAATACATCGGTGAACAGTCAAGCTACGGCGGCTGCTCAGCAGAATGGAGAAAAGCCCGAAAGGGAATCCAAGCCGACGAACAGATGAGAAACGAACTCGTCGAGAGACTTCAATCCCTAGCATGACAAAGTCTGAGTGCCGATTCCTTCCTCTCCCCTGTTTTTGTCTAGTATCCTAGAAGCTGCCTTACCTGTTTCTTATGGGTCTCTCGACTGGTCAACGGATAGATTTCTCTTTCGCTCTGAAAGAACAACGGACCCTCGCTGGCAATCTTGGTAAGTTCCTCATCAGAATCCACATCAACAATCAAAAAATTACCTTGCTGACCTATCAGATGATATGAAGTCTCTATCTTCCCCTCGTTCTCCAAACTATCGAAGTATTTGAACTGCTCCGGAAGCAACCTCGCCCAGGTCTCCACAGGAACATCTGCTCTAGTCCTCTGAATGATAAGAAACTTCATCCCACATCAACCTCTTCTCTCCATTCTGCGAATATAGAGCCTTTCTTCCGGTTCTCGGTAGATGACACAGATTGCGAGAAAAGGTTTACATCCACTCCCACTGATTTTTCTAACCGAGGTTTTGAAGATGGGGAGAAAGGGTAGAGAGATAGTAGAGGTTGACATCGATGAATTGCTCAAAGAGCTAAACAGCGCCTATGCCGACGAATGGTTGGCCTTCTTCTACTACACTTGGGCAGCAGACTTTGTTGAAGGACCAGACTACCCAACAATCGCCGGCGAACTCGACAAAATCTCAAAAGACGAATTCGAACACATGTCTGAACTGTCTGACAGAATATTCGAATTGGGAGGAGAACCGGAAAGAGACTTCGAGGATCTCCAGAAGATAGCAAACTGCAAGAAGGTTGTATTTCCCAAGAACGAGAGAGATCTCGAAGGTGTGCTGAACGCGGTTGCCGATGCAGAAGCATGCGCAATCGGTGTTTACAATAAGCTTCTCAAGAAGTTGTCTCCATGCTATGACAGAGATGCAAGAACCTTCCACCTGATAGAACACATACTGTCCGAAGAAATAGAACACGAAGAAGCCTTCGAAAACCTATTACAGAAAAAAAGAACATAATCGCTGAAGATTCAGCTCAACCCTATCCCCTTATTTCTGTAGAGTGGAGGGTTAGATTCCAGAATCCTCTCAAAGGCCTATCCATCGATAAGCTAAGAATCCTTTTATCTATTCGTCCCACTTATTTCTGATAGAAATAATCCGGGAGTGAGTTAATGCCTATCGTCGAACTAGCTGAGAATATCTACTGGGTTGGAGTCGTAGACTGGGACATCAGAGATTTCCATGGATACGAAACAAGAAGAGGCACAACATACAACGCCTATCTAATCGTCGATGATAAGACAACCTTAGTTGACACTGTGAAATATCCATTTCAAAGCAAGCTGCTGGCGAACATTCAAGAGCTAGCAAACCCAGAGAAGATAGACTACATCGTCGTCAATCATATCGAGAAAGACCATTCGAGCTCCTTACCCTACATCAAGCAATTCGCCAAGAATGCCACCATAGTATCCACCCGTAGGGGCAAAGACGGATTGACAAAATACTACGGTGCAGAAGACTGGACCATCCAAACAGTCAAAACAGGCGACGAGTTGAACCTCGGCAATAGGACGCTGCAATTCGTCGAAGCCCCAATGCTACATTGGCCTGACAGCATGTTCACCTACCTGAAAGAGGACGAAATACTCATGCCGAACGACGCCTTCGGCCAGCATTACGCATCTTCTCAGAGGTTCGACGACAAGGTTGATCAAGGCATACTCATGGATGAAGCCGCCAAATACTACGCCAACATCCTAATGCCCTTTGCACCTCTCATCATAAAGAAGATCGAGGAAGTAAATGGGCTGGGCATAAAACCGAGGATGATCGCTCCCAGTCACGGCGTCATCTGGCGTTCGAACCCGGACAAGATTGTCAAATCCTACCTTGAATGGAGCGAAGGCAAAACGGATAAGAAAGCAGTCATAGTTTATGATACTATGTGGGCGAGCACCCAGAAGATGGCTTATGCCATCTTAGATGCAATCGCAAGCAAAGGCATAAGAGTCCACCTCTTTCACCTCCGCAGATCAGACGTGGCCGAGAGCGTGAAAGAGATATTGGAAGCCAAAGCGGTCATCGTCGGATCTCCTACACTCAACAATTCCATGTTCCCAACCATAAGCAACTTCCTCAC
>CAZBDB010000163.1:0-3681 GCA_964490655.1 uncultured Candidatus Bathyarchaeia archaeon
ATTTTCTTGCCGCATAGCTCTACATCTGCTCCGATGGGTGGCTCACCGTTCGTATGCGCTCCGATCCATCCATAGTGGGGCATTCCAGCATCCAGAACCCCTGTGTAGCCGCCTATATGCGCAGGCAAGCCAACCCCAACGGCGCCATCTAGGGAGACTAGAATGTATTCCGGTCTAGCCTCAACTACTGTTCCCTTCAACTCCTCAAGGGGATCGTTCTCTTCGATCTCTATCAGCCTCTCGATCTTGAAGCCTCCTCTTGCCCGGAGAGGGTCGGAAGGTTCTCTGATTTCTACGTGGATGTGAGGGTCAGTCCAGAAGTCGAAGTAACCGGATCTCAAGAGAATGCCTAGCTTCTGACCGGGTTCTGTGACATCTCCCACTTCGACACTGGGCTTAACATGCAGGATTTTGACTAGCCTGTTTGGATTCTCTAAGCTCTCGAGGAGAATCACATAATCGGAAGCTGAACTCTCGAAATGTCTGCCTTTGGGGCACATCACTCGTCTTACTTTCACTACTCTGCCCATGACAGGTGAGGGCGCAGCTTGACCGTAGGCGCATCCTGGGTAAACGTCAACAGCGGAAAAACCGTGGTGGGCAGCATAGGGACTATTGAAGAAGGAGAATCTCCCATTGCTCGGACAGTGGATTTTGACTCCCTGAGAGGAGACAACGGGCTTCATCATCTGTTCATTCATGGTCTTGAAGACGCCTGCTGAGCTGCTTTAGAATACGTAAAGTGTCACTTCACGTAGTAGTACTGACCGATGTCTTTCTGGTGTCTATCTAGCTTTGAACCTTCCTTGTTGACTCTTGGCCTCTTGGTTGAAGGATCACGTCGGAAGGTTACCTCCATCTCCTTCAGAAACGCATTCATCCCGTTTTCAACGCTGGTCGGGGTCTCAGCTAAGCCTGACCTGCCGGCATCCCCGGTGAAGATCATTAGGCGATCTGCTATGAAGTCTTGTGCGACAACATCGTGTTCGACCACTAAGGCTGAAACATTCAGGCTCTCGATGATCCGTCTAATAGTTCTGGCCATGGTGAACCTTTCCTCGATGTCCAAGTAGGCGCTGGGTTCGTCAAGTATGTACAGGTCGGCTTCGCGAGATAGGCAGGCCGCGATCGCGGCCTTCTGAAGTTCGCCTCCGCTGAGCTCTTTCACCCTTCTGTCTATGATGGTTTCTAGGTTGAACGGCTGGAAGACTTCAGTCTGATACCAGCTTGATGCGAAATTCTCCTTTGCAACGCTCCTCAACAGTTCTTCAACGGTCCCTTCATAATCTGTTGAGATATACTGGGGTTTATGGCTCACGCTTAGCCTACCCTCTATCGGTGACGATCCCGAGTCTGGCTTCTCGATGCCAGCTAGAAGCTTGACAAAGGTAGTTTTCCCGATTCCGTTAGGTCCCAGTACTCCTATAACCTCGCTCCGTCTGATTTCACCTTCCTTAACGGTCAATTGAAAATCATCGTAGGTCTTCTCCATGCTGTCCCAGTTCAGTAGCACCTCTCCGGCGATGAGCTCAGGCGATGGAGGCTTAACATGGAAGATTACGCTCTCTTTTCTGAAACGCATATTCTCATCTGAGATGTAGCCTTCAAGGTAGATGTTGATTCCAGTCCTCACGCCGTGAACTTTAGAGACTATCCCATACACGCTTGGCTTGCCATAGAAGATGCAGATCTGATCTGAGAGATAATCTAATACAGCCAAGTCATGCTCAGCCACCACGATCATTTTGTCTTCACTCTTCAGACTTCTTATGGCCCTAGCTGCCTCAAGCCGTTGCTTCACATCCAGGTAACTGGTGGGCTCGTCGATTAGGTATACGTCGGCTTCACGACACAGCGTCGCAGCTATGGCCACCCTTTGCAGTTCCCCGCCACTGAGAACTTTAACCGGTCTCTCCCAGAAGGTGTCAAGCTGGAGTTGCTTGGCAAGCTGTCTAAGCTGGCCCCTTTCGTCAATCTTTCCTAATAGTTCGTTGACTGTACCGGACGCAACATCTGGAATCTTGTCAACGTACTGCGGCTTATGGACTACCTTAAGATCATCTTGGCTCAGCCTTTGAAAGTAGGCCTGCAGAGTTGACCCTCGATAGTGCGTAATGATCTCAGGCCAATCTGGAGGATTCTCATATTTCCCCAAGTTCAGCTTTGTGTTCCCAGAGAGAATCCTCAGAGCTGTCGATTTTCCGATCCCGTTCTGCCCGATCAATCCCAGCACGATCCCGGTCGAGGGCGTTGGGAACCTGAAGAGTCTGAAGCTGTTAGGTCCGAACTGGTGGCTCTCCTCTTCTTCAAGTTCATCAGGCAGATTGACTATTGATAGGGCCTTGAAGGGGCACTTCTTCACGCATATGCCGCAGCCTGAGCATAGGATCTCGGAGACGACGGGTTTTCCGTCTTCGAAGCGGATGGCCTCAACATTGCTTCTAACCTTTGGGCAGAATCTTATGCATTCTCTGCTGCATCGGTTCGGCTTGCATCGATCCTCGTCGAAGACGGCGACTCTAATCCTTTTTCGCCCCTCTTTTCCTGGCTTCTATAAGAAGGAGAAAAGGAGAATTATAAACTTGTTCTCTGCTGATGTGATCATGCTAATGTTTAAGAGTGAGAGTCTGGGAACATCTCTGGGGGATGATGTATGGTGACGGCGCGAAGCTTCGGCTATGACGCCTTACAACCAATTGCTGACCCCAACATCTCATAGACCGGAATCTTCTGAGTGCAGTTAGGTTTTTACCGCTCTCAGCTGCTTCTGGAAGTCGGGAACCTGAAGCCTGCGCCAAGCCCTGTTCCAGAGAAGAGCAGGATGATCTTCTGAGCGAATCTTCCATATCTTCAGGATAACCCTAATCTTCGAGAAAGACTATAGGGGCAGTGGTACGATAATAGAGGGGGCGGTCTAGGGATGGTTCTCTGCGACTTCAATCTTTTGATCTCAACATCTAGGGGGAATGAGCGTAATGCTTGCTCTGAAGCATGGTTCCTCTTAGGCGAGATAGGGGACAGAGAGGCTCTTGTGGAGAGGACGGAAATCTCGGGGTTGATCGCTGCAAAAACAGTTTTGGATCGATTCAGTGTTTTCAAGGACTTTAGGAAAATGTTGGAGGAGCGGCCCGGAGAGTTTCGCTACATACTTAGGGTCATCCCGATCGAGCTGGTGACGCGTAGCAGCCTAGATGAGATTAAGAAGGCTGTTGCCAAGATCTCCAACAAGATATTGGAGAAGGAGACGTTCCGCATAACAGTTGAGAAGAGACATAGCGAGCTGTCAACCAGAGAGATAATAAGGGAGGCAGCGTCGGGGATCGAGAGAAAGGTAGACTTGGAGAACCCCGACAAGATCGTTCTGATAGAGGTCCTAGGCGGATCGACCGGGGTCTCGATTGTCAGTCCGAACGATGTGCTTTCAATTGTGAAGGAGAAGCCGCGTTAACGCTTTGCAGCGAGAAGTGCGACGTGTTCTATCACAAGATTGATCAGAGTGCTTTCTAAACCCTCTCCCCTCGAGGCTGCTTCCAATTCTAGATCGGAGATGCTGAAAAGTTTCCTTATACTCTCTATCTTCTCTTCAGTGAGTTCCAGAACATCGTCGCATATCTCCCCCTTCAGCAGATCTGAAACAACCATTAGGAATTCCCTCGCATCCTTTTCTGTCTCAGACATGAT
>CAZBDB010000164.1:0-3618 GCA_964490655.1 uncultured Candidatus Bathyarchaeia archaeon
ACTCTTTCCTTTTGACCCATACGCATCTCATACCTGCATTCTTAGCTCCTTGTATATCATGAAGCGGATCGTCCCCGACAAAAATCGAATCTATACTCCTGACGCCTAGCTCCTTTAGACAGTGAAGAAATATGCGTTCGTGAGGTTTTCTTACTCCTAGCTTGCTTGAAACCACGATAGCATCAAAGAATTTCTCCAACTGAAACTTCTCTAGTAGACGAAGATGAAAATCCGTGCTATAGTTGTTTGTTATCAAACCAAGCTTTAAGCCTTGACGCTTTAACCTACTAAGAGCGTTCTTGACATCCTTGAAGATATGATAGTCAT
This sequence comes from uncultured Candidatus Bathyarchaeia archaeon, assembly GCA_964490655.1. GTDB lineage: Archaea > Thermoproteota > Bathyarchaeia > Bathyarchaeales > WAQA01 > CAZBDB01. The sequence continues at coordinate 328 of CAZBDB010000164.1, forward strand.
CAACAAAGAGATCGTAGAAACTTCTAATCGTTCCAACAATCAAACCCTCGTTCGAGTACTCAGCAATACCTAGCCTATATAGGATGGCTGAGTAGAGAATACGTGCGTCGAGCTCAATTAAGGACTTCTCAGCGAAGGAGGAATAAGTACTATAAACTTCATTGGAAACTTTTGTCACATCATCCAATTCCACCTCTAACCCTTCACCAACCAAGTAATCTGTCATAGATTGATGGCTGGACTTGATCAGTTCATCGAAGTCCGTGCTGTGATGTAAGAGAGTCCCGCCCAGATCAAAGATCACGGCTCTCAATGTCATAGGTCATCCCTCTTCAGATATCTCATTATACGTCCTATGAAAGAGGTTCCTATTTAGCTGACTGGGAATTTATAAGATAGATAAGACGGTTTGTTTCTGAAACTCCATGCCCGATTTGGGTTACAGGAGCAGATGGAACGATGAATGTGAACAAGAACGAAGCGTCAAAGATGATAGAGGGTGCGATGAGGTTTTACGATAATGAACGTAATGATGCAGCCCTCTATGCCGCTATAGCGAGTATGGAAAAAGATCCAGAGTTCCGGAGCAAACTAGAGAATATATCCAAAATGGAAACAGGTCACGCTGGATTCTGGGAGAGGTTTCTTCACAAGAGGGGATTCACACCAAAGTCCAGAAAGAGAAGCTTCTTTATGGTCATCGTCAAGTTTCTCAGAATGATCTTCGGCGGGGCGCTTGTCTCATCGCTGTTCGAGTTGGGGGAGAGCACGGCGGTCTCTACGTATAGCGACTTCCTGGAATTCCCAGACCTAACCGAACAAGAGAGATCCCATGTCAAAAGCATCGTAATAGACGAGCTTGAACATGAGAATATCTTCTCAACGAGCAAGCAACTTTTCCACGTTGAAAACTTTCGGGACTTCATCCTTGGCATGAACGACGGACTCGTTGAGATACTGGGCGCAGTCACAGGCCTCTCTGCTGTGTACCTGCATAATCCATTGATGGTGGCTGTCAGCGGCCTTATCGTCGGCGTCGCTGGAGCCCTCTCCATGGGCATAGGTTCCTTCATCTCCGTCAGATCCCAAAGGCAAGTTAATGAGGGAACTAAGAGGCGGATGGAACTCCTATTCAGAGTCTCGGAAGAAAGGGCAGAAGCTGAGCTTCTACACAAGCTAGTCTCATCAGGCATCCCCGAAGATATTGCCGGTGACGTTGCGGAGAAAATATCCGAAAGAAGAGAAGCTATAACGAATCTCCTGATAGGAGAGACCCAGGAGCAAGAGTGGAGATCCGCCCTCTACACCGGAGCCGCATACACAGTCGGGGTCTTCTTCCCTGTTGTTCCGTACTTCTTCTCAGGTTCTTCGCTCATGGCCTTGCCTTTCTCGATAACATTCGCAGGAGCAGCACTATCCGTCGTGGCCACTATGGTCTCAGTGATATCTGGCATACAAATCAGGAAGAAAATCCTAGAGATGGTCGCCACAGGACTCGGAGCAGCTGCACTGTCCTACCTGATCGGGCATTTGATCCAAAACATCTTCGGGATAGTCATCTAGCTGCACTATGGCTGTGGGTTGCCAGTCTGTTGCAGATTCCACGAAGTGCATCATGCTTAAAGGTCTGCAAGGATTAATCTAACATGATTGAGATGAGAACCGGTTTCCCAACATTCGAGGTTGAGGACGTTACGATCCCAAAGGTGCTGATTGGCATCAACCCTTTCCTGGGTTATTCTCACTTCAGCGAAGCGAAGTCCAACTACTTCAAGAGAGTATTCAAGGATGCAGCGGCCATTTCAGATGTCATTATCAAAGCAACAGAGTTCGATGTGACCGGAATATACACCCCTGCGGATGAGAAGATCGCCGAGGCGTTGAAGCAGGTCGAAAAGAAGACGGGAATCAAGATGACCGTGGTCGGGACAACATACTATACGTTCGATCTAGCAAAGATTGAGAAAGAAGTAGCTCTTCTGAAGAGTATGGGCGCAAGAATCTGCCTCTTACATGGAAACGCCGTGGACGACCTGCTCAACCCGGTCGAGAGGATTATAGCCAATGCTGAAGAAATGCTCGGACTTATCCGAGATGAAGGGATGGTCCCTGGCATCGCTTGCCATGATGCACGCGCGATCCTGTACTCTGAGGAGCGCAGTTACGACAGCAAGGTCTTCGCGACTCCTGTGAACAAGACCGGATTCTGGATGAATCATGAGGGCCTAACACTCAGAATCATAGAAAAGATCGAGAAGCCCGTTATAGCATTGAAGCCGTTCGCCAGCGGTCGAATACAACCTGAAGAAGGCCTAGAATTCACGCTCTCAACACCGGGAGTCACAGCAGTCGCAATCGGCGTAGCCAACCATGAGGAAGTAGTTCAAGACTTCAAGCTAGCTAAGGAAATCTTGAGCAGAAAACGCGTTTGACCAAGACAAGATTTTGCCTGTTTCTGTAGAACGTCATTTCTGCCACCTGCATGCGCGAACCAATCCATTGGACCATATTTCAACCATTAGATGAGACCCCCTATACCCTCCAGCTCTCGGGGTCCAACACTATCGGTCACTGTATCTGTCAGACGTGGCAGAAGCGGCCAAGATAGCGGGCCTTGCGGAATCATCCTGTGCCAACATACGGCTTAGCGCGCGCTTGGCTCAGCTTTGACGACATTCAGTGTCCAGTCTCTTGATTGTGCATTTCGCATGTTCCAGCCGAGCCTATGTGTCCGTCTGCTGGAACATCTTGCCAAGGAATATAAGTGACCCGAGGCGAACTATCAGCACCGGCATCAGAAATGCAAGGTGAGAACATCATGTACAGGGTTTCTGTCCAGTCCAACGCCTACACAAGATATGGTTACACATTGGACTACACCTTGAAAAGTCTACACAAGCTGGGATATGACGGCGTGGAGGTTGACTGTGCGCATATGAAGAGCACAAGGTTATGGGATCTCCCTGTCTCTCAGAGACGCACTCTAAGAAAATCCGTTGAAGACCTCGGTATAGAACTGGAAGCTCTTAGCTGCCATAATCACATTCTCGGACCCGGAGCATCCTTCACCTCTTCCGATCCGAAAGCCAAGCAAATCAACATGGACTTCAACAAACACGTGATGGACATGGCGGCAGAGTTCGGAAGTCAGGTTGTCACCACCCACGTTCCTTCTCCCAGCATACGTTCCGTTGAACTCCTGCCTGGGATGCCTGCTGAATGGTACACCAGAGGCGAAGAACATCCCAGTCGTAGAGATTCTACCCCATACACAGATGAAGAAAGGAAACT
>CAZBDB010000165.1:0-3581 GCA_964490655.1 uncultured Candidatus Bathyarchaeia archaeon
TGAAGGGCATAGGCCACCAGGAGTTGAAGCCCTTGCCGTCTTGCGGGCTCATCTGCAGGGGAACTGTTATAAAGTTCTTGCGAATGCCATGGCCTAATCCGAAGAAGTCCCCTATCGGACATTCCACGCTTGGCTCAGACGCACCGTCCCAGTAGAAGCGCAAGACTATCCGACGCGTATAATCCTCTTTCGGTATCCCCAAAGTCATCCAGACATGCTTTATACAACCCGGACCCTCAATATCGGCGAGGATCCTCCGCTCGCTGCTCTTGATCTGCCAAGCGTCTCTGTTGCCACCTGTCTCGTCAAAGCTTGAGACTCTGTGGCTTGTGTAGTTTCGTAAACGGGGCAGAGAAGTCAGACTCGTAGATCCAATCAAGCCAGAAACCTCCTGTCTTCATATTGTACCTAAGATGTCCTCGTTGGCTTTTAGACTTTGCCTAACAAGCATTGTGAGAACTTACCGGTGCCTCAATCATGCAGACGCGTATTCTCGGCCTCCCTCCTGACAACCGGCTTCAAGCCCAATCTCGAAGGATATTGGCGAGTGGCAAAGATCGCCGTGAATGGAACTTCAGGTTACGTATAGCCTCCCTTTATATGCCTCAGAGACATCAGACTCAGCAAACTCTAATAATGTCTCTCTCTACATAGCAATCAGAGGCATGAGAGATTACATAACAGCCTGCGGCTTTCCGCTCCGGAAGATAGGGGACACACCTGTTCCAAGGCTTATCCTAGGACACCTACCATTCATAGGCGAGTCCTACCAAGGACCTGAGACGAACCGTGAGTACAGAGCTAGGTTCTCTGATATCAGGAACACCGTGAGGATTCTCAGAGTAGCTGTTGAGAAATACGGCCTGACAGTGGCAGCAGCAGGGATCATGCCTGATAACAAGCTGACCAACACTTTCTTCAAGGCCATAAAAGAGACCGAGAGGCTCACCAACACCAGGATGGCCACAATTCCATGCATCCAGATACCACTAACCATCCACGGAAAGCCTGTGGACACGTACAGAAGGTGGCTAACGTACTACAAGCTCGAGAGTCGCGTAGTCGGCGAAAGAATACTCAGCAAATACTTAGAAGACCCGGTGCTGCAATGCAGACCAGGGTGGAAAGCTAAGTTCAAAGAAGCCCTGCAAAACTCCAGACCGTACGCAAGGGAAGAGCTGAAGTACCTCGAAATCGACGATGATAGACTGGAAAATGGGATCAGTAACCTGAAAGATTTTCATGTGCTATTCGCTGAGTTGGGGTCCGAAACGGACTTTTTAGCCATGACAGGCAAGCTCGACCTCATTGCTGACCTTGTAGACCAGTTAAGGAACAGAAACGGCTACCGTGTCCTACTGGGCGTCCACCACGCTGGCTTAACTGTTCCGAAGCTCGAGAACTCTGGGATCGATTTCGATGGCTATGTTACCCCGGTGAACAAGCTTGGCGTTATGATGTTCCCAACGAAGGACATGGCACTGAGGGCGGTAAAGACTTCCAGAAAGCCGGTAATAGCTATCAAACCATTGGCTGGAGGAAGAATAGAACCTAAGCAGGCATTAGAACACGTCTACAAAGAAGCTGGGATGAGCTTCTGCATGATCGGCGTCGGATCTGTCAGTGAAGCTGAAGAGGACTTCAAAACGGCAAGGAAGATACTGAAAGGTTAGCTACCTTCGGTCCTGTAGCACGATTGGACAACTCCTCTCAGATGTGAGAACAGCTATACCTAGCTGAAGATGACGAATTTCAGCGTTTCAAACGAAGCCTTCAGTCAATTCCTCTGCTCGTACGTAGAATGATTCATCGATCTTCAAGCCTTCCTCTGCTAGCCTAAGCACTGTATCCTTCTCCTTCGGGAACGTGTATCCATCGTGGTCTTGTTTGAACACCCAAAGCAGGCGAGATCCGACTCTGTAGGCTGGGTCTATATAATGATCGAAGCAGACTCTGCTCGTGACATCCAGACCCTTGATCATCATCTGTATCTCTCTTAACTCCTCATGAGGTGAGAGCAGTTGGAAGTCGCCATTCTTCCACTCCTCCAATAGAGGCGATCCAGCACGGGGTACGTAACGTCTTATCCTTACATAGTCAGGGTCTATCTGATTCAAAACTCGAGCCGTATTCTTAGCGTTTTGTTCCGATCTGCCTTTTCCGCCCAAGCCGACGACACAGAACTCCGAGAGCTGGAAGCCGGCTTCTTTCGCTTTCTTGCCAGCGATGACATGCTCTTCGCCGGTGACGCCCTTCCTGACGTATTCAAGCACTTCATCATCGCCGGATTCCAAACCCACATATAGTCTCGTCAGTCCCGCTTGACGTAGTTGTCTTAGCTCTTCAGGTGTTTTATGGACAATAGTCTTTGATCTAGCGTAGGACGTCATCTTATCAATGGTGGGAAACTTCTCCCCAAGATATCTCAGAACCTGCAATAGATTCTTGCTGGGCATGATCAACGTGTCAGCATCTTGTAGGAATACTGATGTGCCGGCGGAATAGAGCCAGTTGAAGACCGTAATAATGCTTTGGAAATTCTTCATTTCATCATGGTCAAGTTGCTGAAACTCCTTGTCGTAAAGAGAGTAAGTGTCAAGTAGTCTTGCTGCCCAATCCAATCCACCGAGCTTCTTCGCTATCGACTGTATGCAATCGCTTATTGCCTTGGCCGCGTCTATGTCTCTTCGTATCTCCTCGACACTTCTCAATTGAAACTTCTCTCTATCATAGGGAATCCCATAGCAGAATTTGCATAGGCTCCATGGACAGTTGCGAGTCGCTCGTATTAGCAGAGAGTGGCTTCCTCCCTCTGCAGTCGGCCTTATAGGGCCCATCTCGAAGGATTGCTTCTTTAAGCATTGAAGCTCTGGGAAGCTCAAAGCATAATCTTCCTCTAATCTCTATTGCTGCATCTTTCTCAATACGAGACTACTACTCGATTTAAAGCTTTTCTTGTCTTTGGATGCTTGAACGAGAGCGGGAATTCACTGGAAGTCATTTATACTTCCCTCATATTACTTTGGGAGTGTGATTTACATGGAAAGACTGGACATCGCTCTCGTGGGCTGCGGCAGCATAGCGAACCTTCACGTAAACGGTTACAGAGACTTACACACGCGGGCCTTAGGAGTATTCGAGGTGAAGGCAGTATGCGACACGGTGATGGATAACGCCAAAGCGAAGGCAGACGCGATTGCGTGCTTCCAAGGAGCAAAACCTGGGATCTATCAAGAGCTCGACGAGCTGGTTGAAAACGAGAGCCTGGACGCCGTCGATCTATGCCTCCCGCACAACGTTCACCATGATGTAGCTTCTAGGTGCTTGGGAGAGGATCTTCATGTAATCATAGAGAAACCCTTGGGGATCACGATGAGAGCTGCAAGGAGCATAATTGGAGAGGCTGAAAAGCATGGAAAGGTGCTTGCTGTCGCCGAGAACTACAGGAGATCGCCTGAGAATAGAGCGAAGTGGTGGACTATGAAGCAGGGTCTGATAGGGAAGCCTAGGATGATCGTGTGGTCTGCGGCTGGTTGGAATTCTCAGCCTTGGGGTTGGAGAGAGGACAAGATGATTGCCGG
>CAZBDB010000166.1:0-2046 GCA_964490655.1 uncultured Candidatus Bathyarchaeia archaeon
GAGGGAGCTCTAGACGTGATGACGTTGCTTACATTGCCAGGTAATCTGAGGAAAACGGCTATGGTTATGTGCAAGCTAACCGAGGCGACCGCTCAAGACGTCGCGAGTGAGACTGGGAGGAAAAGGGCTGTAGAAAGTGCCCTACTCAACGAACTTGCCAGTATGGGATATCTTGCTAAGAAGAGACAGGGAAGAAGAATGTACTTTGTCTTGAAAGAGGGAGCATGAGGATGAGTCGGGTTGTGTCGATTCACTCCTCAAGAGGGGGAACGGGGAAAAGCCTGATCGCTGTTAACTTGGCTGCCATATATGCCAAAGAGGGCATGAATGTGTCCCTATTGGACCTTGACTTCAGAGCTCCCAGCCTCTATACTGTTTTTGACATATCAAACATAGAATACTCAGTGAACGACTTTCTAAACGGTCAATGTCCAATAGATAAGACCTTGATCGATCTGAGCGGGAGATATAATACAAAAGGCAGATTCCTCGTGGGGTTAGCCGATCCCTCTTTGGAAGCTGTTCGAGACATGATGAGTAAGAGCAGAAAATGGGAGATCAGCGCGCTTAAGAAGCTGCTTAACCTAAAGCCAAGCCTTGATAACATGAAGGTGAACTGTGTCATCTACGATACAAGCCCTGGAATCCTATATTCATCCATAAACGCGGTGACCAGCTCTGACGTTTCACTTATCGTGCTAACATTAGACGAGTTAGATATTGCGGGAACAAAAAGGATGATAAAGGACATCTACGACGCCTTCGAGAAGAAGACCTTCATCTTGATAAACAAAGCCTTCCCCGAGAAGATGCCCCTCAACGAGGAAACGAACAAAATGACACTTCGCCAAATAAAGAACACGTTAGACAAACCAATCATCGGAGATATACCATGCTTCTGCGACATCCTCGGAGCTAGCCGCATCTCAATCTTCGCTCTTGAGAACCCTGAACACGCATTCACCAGAAGCCTAGAAGCTCTAGCGCAGAAACTGACCGAAGCCTTGATTACATGACGGCTCATCAGCGCGTGGAGCAGTTGCTTGTCCCGCATCATATCCTAGGCTTTTGTCTGTGGGAATCTGTGTTCTTCTCGAATGTATAGGCTACTTTCAGCAATGTTCCCTCATCGAAAGGTTTCCCGATTATCTGAAGACCTATAGGTAATCCGTCACTGAATCCGCAAGGAATGGAGATCGCGGGGTATCCGGTAAGGTTCGCTGGAGCGGTCAGCACGTCACACATGTACAGGGCAAGTGGGTTCTGGATTTTTTCGCCGATCTTGAAGGGTGGAATCGGCATCGTAGGACCCATCAGCACGTCGAACCTTTTGAAGGCCGCCTCGAAGTCTCTTCGGATCAGAGTCCTGATCTTGAGTGCCTTCAGATAGTATCGGTTGTAGTATCCAGCCGACAATGCGTAGGTTCCGAGCATTATCCTCCTCCTCACCTCGGAGCCGAATCCGACCTTTCTATCCTTTGAGTAAACGGTCGGCCAGTCCGATCCATCCCTGGCGATGTGATGTCCATAACGTAATCCATCGTATCGTGCAAGGTTGGAGCTTGCCTCAGACATCGCGATTATGTAGTAAGCAGCTAGAGAAAACTCAAGGCTCGGCAGGGAAAACTCTTCATAAGAGGCGCCTAAGGCTTCGAATCGTTGGATGGCATCCCAGACGGTCTTTCCGACGGTCTCGTCTGTTCCTTCGCCAAAGAACTCAGTGGGTACCCCTATTCGCAATCCTTTGACATCATCCTCCAGGTAGGCCGTATAATTCTTTTGGGGCAGGTTCGCAGAGGTACTATCCAGCGGATCATATCCGCTTATCACAGTGAGGAGCAAGGCACAGTCATAAACATTCTTTGCCATAGGTCCTATCTGCTCGAGGCTGTTGGCATAGGCGATCAGGCCATAGCGGCTTACAAGACCGTAGGTTGGTTTTAGGCCGACGATGGAGCAGTAGCTGGCTGGACACCTAACCGAACCTCCGGTATCAGAGCCCAAAGCCAACGTAGCCTCTTCAGCTATGAGGGCGGCTGCGCTTCC
>CAZBDB010000166.1:2146-3574 GCA_964490655.1 uncultured Candidatus Bathyarchaeia archaeon
TAACAGTGATGTAGGCGTTGATCGACCCGTCTACTTCTCGTTGCCTCTCCAGAATAGATGCGATATACTCTTCCGCCATCAAATCTTGGCTCTCTATCCTCGCTATGACTTCCCTGACTGTCATCTCGTAGGGCTTCAACTGGTTATTGCACCCTCTCTTCTAGGCCATTCTAGGAGCTTTGAAGAAGCCCCTCTCCTTCTTCGGTGCATTTCTAAGAGCGTCCGTTTTGCTCATGGATTCTCTGGCTTCGTCTTTCCTGTAGATGTTGACTAGGTCTAGAACATGGTAAGTCGGGGGAACATCTTCTATGTCTGCCTCGTCGATCTTCTCGAAGTAGTCGAGGATCTCATTGAACTGCTTGGTGAAGAGTCTCTTCTCATCATCCGATAGCTCCGCATGCGCCAACCGAGCGACATGCTCAACCTCTTTCGCGGTGATCCGCCTCTCCTTCATAAACAACAACCCGTCAAACCATGGAATCCGTACTCATTAGGCCATCTCTCTGCTTACTGCTGGTTTGTCCGCCGCCTTCCAGGACCGTAACTCCTCCTCCGTTCAACATCCACACTGAACTGTTTCCGCACATCCTCGATCCTCCGCCCCCTAGCATGGATCTTTTCCAGTCTGTTCTCGCCTAATCCTCGATCTTTCGCTAGATTCAGTTGGTTCCTACTGAGCAGGAAGGGTTGATTTGGGTAGTCCGTTGTCGGATCAAATCCCATCACGGATACGCCTACAGCGTCCGTTGCCACGACGTTCGCTCCGGCCAATAGCACATCCATCTGAACCGGGATACTCCCCCAATGCTCAGTCTTATCCGCAGCTAGGAGCCCATCAATCACTGTCAGCTGAGCCTGGTATACTGTGTTGAGGTCGACGATGGCATAAGGAAGAGTATTTCCAAGCTTCGGATCTCTCTGGTGGAAAGGCCCCCTGTCCGTAGCTGGTGTCAAACCCATCAAGTTCTTGAGACCGAGAGAGAAGCCAGCGGATGCATGAACCTTAAGCTGGGGCACATTGATCGTCTTATCGTAACTGAATAATGCCTCGCTGATACGGACGCTCTGGACGTAGTATGGTTTTGAGATTCTCAGCTCCCTGTAAGGGCCGACGTTCAAGTCTATGAGGCTGACCTCAGATTTCTGAGCGAGGTCTCTATAGCCGTAGACTGCGTACTTATCTCCAAATCTTGGCTCCAGAGTCTCCACTACCGCAACCTCAGCGGCTCCCGCCTGACGGCAGAGACCAACCAACGCAAAGACAACCCTTCGGTCCGTAGCGAAGCAGTTGGCACCCTTACGGAATGCGTATGGATATTCCTCAGGATCCGCGACCAGATTCGGCTTTATCGCTACGGTATCACCTTCTTCTATGAAAGCAGAGATCCCGCCGATACGGTCTAGGCATCTCTCAAGAGCCTTCTCGAC
>CAZBDB010000167.1:0-3557 GCA_964490655.1 uncultured Candidatus Bathyarchaeia archaeon
ACTTCGGGATTCTGGAGAACCAGCAACGTTTCCCCATAGGTGACGTCATCTGTGCTTTGGACCTCATCATCCATAAGATGCATCTGCGAGCGGGGAATAAAGGGCTCCTAAGAGAAGGCGCAGAGTATGACGCTTCATCACCATGGAGCAAAGAAGTAAAAGACTTCTTAGACGAGAGAAGAAGAATAGAGGCTCCGACCAAAAGATACAACGTCTAATCGGCTCTAGCTGGCTACGTCAAGAAGTATATGCCCAAGACGACCATGATTGAAGATGCGATTACCCTCCATGTGACCTTTTCCTTCAGAAAGAAGCTGGACATCAGAGAAGCCAGCACTGGAGAAGATGAGCTGAGCGAGGTTGCTCTTGAAGCCCCTATAAGTTGCACGCTGAATAGGAAGGCGATTCCTCCAAGCGTCATGCCCAGTATTCCGGAGGTCGCTAAATATATCCAATCTCTCTTGGTTAACCTCAGCTTCTTTTTCCAGAATCGGGAGACTGGAAGCAAGAAGAATAACAAGAAGGGAAAGCGAACAGTGTTGGCTAAGATTGTGCTCATCTCGTTCAGTCCGAGAGCGACCAGAATGGTTCCGATAGCCCACAAGATAGCGGTGGCAAGTGCGGCCAGTAATCCTCTGTAATTTTCTCTATTGACTTCAGCGTCATTGTTAACCGAAACGCCTACGACGCCAATAAATATCATAACCGTGCCAAGTAGATACGTCAAAAGGAATGGCTCCGCCAGAAACAATACTGCAAAGACCATAGTGAACAATGGATAAGTGCAGGCGATTGTGTACGACCTCGAGACACCTATCAGGTTCATACTCTTGAAAAGGAGCGTATCCCCTACTCCGAACCCGATAATCGCCGCCAGAGTCACAAACAAGAACCCGTAGAAACTCAGCTCAGGCAGATTCTGCAGCTCACCCATAACGAGTGCAATGGGCAGCGTCGAGAGAACCGCGAATAGAGTCTTTAAGGTATTCACGCTTAAAGGGTCTGTATCCTTCAATGTCTCCGCTAAGAGAACAGTCGAAGCAGCCCACGACAGAGCCCCCGCAATCGAAAGAGCCTCACCGAGCAACACGATCACTCATTGAAGACTTACAGCATATTCCCACAGATTCTCTAACCTTTGTAGAATGCACTTTTATAACAGTATCGAAGACAAGGCATCTCAAGAGAGCGGGAAAGATTCTCAAGCGACAGTCTTCCCTTGGCTTATCTAGACAAGCGCACCAACCCCATCTAAGAGCTAGCTCTAAGACTTACGCGCGGGTCAGGGCGGGGGCCCGAATTTCACATACCACGCGGTTTTGGGCACATGCTAGGAAAATGATAAGAACTTGAATCCTAGATACAGAAATGAGAAGCATTGGATAAAAAACAATAAGAAGGTTGTAGTATGACCAATTTGGCTATTAATGGCGGAAGACCGGTTGTGCCAGCAGGCTTAAGAACAAAGTGGCCCATCTTCGACGAATCAGACAAATTCGCTGTTCTTGAGACCCTAACAAGCGGTCGGTGGTGTGCCTTGTCCCATGGACCCGATTCTAAGAACGGTCAGTTTGAAGCCGCTTTCTCCCAGTATCTTGGAACCAAGTATGGGTTGCTTGTGGATAACGGCACCGATGCAATAGCCCTCGCTTTGAAGGCTGGCGGAGTTGAGGCTGGGGACGAGGTGATTGTTCCCGCTGTGACCTTCATTGCGACTGCGACCGCTGTAGTGCAGGTTAACGGAGTGCCCGTCTTTGCCGACATCGATCCTGAAACATACCAGATAAGCCCTTCCTCTATAAGGGAGATGATAACTGAAAAGACGAAAGCCATAATCCCTGTCCATTACGGCGGATATCCGGCTGACATGGATGAGATTATGGAAATATCGGAAGAGCACGATTTGCTCGTCGTTGAGGATTGTGCTGAGGCTCACGGTTCAGAATGGCGGGGCAAGAGGGTCGGGTCAATCGGTCATCTTGGGACGTTCAGCTTCCAACAAGGCAAACCTCTAACATGTGGTGAGGGAGGATTCGTATCGACCAACGACGATGAACTGGCAGCCAGATGTATCTCATACGCAAACTTCGGGAGGATGCCGGGAAGACCCATCTATGAGCATCACGTCTCAGGCTGGAATATGAGGATGACAGAAATCCAGGCAGCCTTACTCCTTTCACAGTTTAGGAAACTTCCGATGCAGACAGAGACTCGTTACATTAACGGGGAGTACCTTGCCTCAGAGCTGGAAAAGATTGACGGAGTCTCCGCGCTCAAAAGAGACTCACGCGTGACGAAAAGAGGCTACTACTTTTATCTTCTGAGATATGATGCATCAAGATTCAAGGGCGTTTCACGTGACCGTTTCCTAGAAGCATTACGAGCTGAAGGCATCCCAGCTCATATGGCACATAACCAGCCCCTTTATCAGAATCCTGTCTTCCATGAGATGTACTTCGGCAGAACTGGCTGCCCAATTCGCTGTCCGCTGTATGGAAAGCCCATCGACTACACCAAGGTTCACTGCCCGGTTGCAGAAAGAGTCTACGAGAACGAAATAGTCGCTCTCGGAAAGGACTTCCTCATGGAACGCGAGAAAGTGAACCTAGTGCTGAACGCGATAAGAAAGATCAAAGAGAACGTAGACGAACTAGCGAAGGGCTAGATGGATGAAGTTCTTCGACTGCAATGCAAGTTTTGGCACATCGATGATTCGACCCATTCGATTTGCCAAGACTGCCCAAGAGCTATTGAAAGAGATGGATTTCTACGGAATCAGTGAAGCGCTGGTATATCATGCCAGACAGCGTGACGATTCTCCAGCAGTAGGCAATGAGATACTGCTGAAGGAGATCAATGGATTCAACAGACTTCATGGGACATTTGCTATTCTTCCACTTCAAACCGGGGAACTTGGATCTCTGGAAGAGATCTTGCAGAGAATGAGAGCTGCGAATGTCCGAGCGTTCTGGGCTTATCCAGCTGAACACAAATACCTAATGACAAGGACGGCTCTTGGTTCTCTATATGATCTAATGGTTGAGAGGCAGATCCCGCTTTTCATCTCCGTTAACGAGTCTTGCGGAGGGATATCTGGTTGGTATCTAATCGAGGAAATTCTTTCTGAGGCTGAGGACCTCACTTTGGCAGTTACGGAACACGGTTCTTGGGGTCACGATCGCTTCTTCAGGCCCCTGGTTGAGAGATATGAAAATCTCTACCTAGACATCTCAAGATACGAGTTAGACGGAGGAATCAGCGACTTCTGCCGTAAATACGGTGCAGACAGACTGCTCTTCGGAACAGGGTTTCCCAAATGGAATCCTGGCGGCCCTATCTTGACTTTGACTCATGCAGACATCACGACGAAGGAGCGTGGGATGATAGCTTCAGGAAACTTGGAAAGTATACTCAGGAGGGTTAGACTGTGAATCTGTCCCCGCTGGTTAAGGAATTCATTGAGAAAGGAAGAAGCAAGTCCTGTCCTGTTATTGATATGCACGCGCATCTTGGACCATATCAAGGCATATACTTCCCCAACCCTTCGCCCGAGGATA
>CAZBDB010000168.1:0-3554 GCA_964490655.1 uncultured Candidatus Bathyarchaeia archaeon
GTCAACCTTGCTACGTATGTGGCTATTCCCAAGTTGTGGCTGACCTCAGCGACCTCGTCTACATTCTTGTACGCTGGGTCTGCTTCCTCTGCTAAGACAGCTGCACTTGCGGATCGGACGACTATCCCTCGGCTTTCGAGGCCTTTCCTTATGTCTCCCCCCCAGAACCTTCTCTTGGCTGCTGATCTGCTCATCATCCTTCCTGCGCCGTGGGCTGTTGACCCGAATGACAGCTCCATCGCCCTTGGTGTTCCAACCAGTAGCCAGGAGCTTGTGCCCATTGACCCAGGGATTATCACGGGTTGACCGTAGCTTCGGTAGTCGTCTGGTATCTTTTCATGTCCCGGTGGGAATGCTCTTGTAGCTCCTTTCCTGTGTACCCAGACCTTTCTTCTTGCTCCATCAATGTCGTGCTCTTCTATTTTTGCTATGTTGTGGGCTACGTCGTAGACAAGCTTCAGGCCGAATTTCTCAGCCGGCTCCTTAAGAACATGTTCGAAGCTCTGTCTGACCCAGTGCATAATCATCTGCCGGTTTACAAAGGCAAAATTTACGGCACATGCCATCGCCTTGTAGTAGTCTTGAGCCTCATTGCTCGTTCCTGGCGCGCAAGCTAGCTCCCTGTCTGGTAATGATATGTTGTATTTGTGGACTGCCCTCTCCATGACACGTAAGTAGTCTGAGCATACTTGATGGCCGAATCCCCTTGACCCACAATGAATCATAACGGTTACTTGGTCCTCGTCCGTTACACCAAAAACCTTGGCGACCTCGGGATTGTAGATTTTGTCAACTCTTTGGATTTCGAGGAAGTGGTTTCCCGAGCCTAATGTTCCGATCTGGCTTAAACCTCGTTTCTTGGCCGTCTGGGAGACTCTGCTTGGATCGGCACCTTCTATTCGACCTCTCTCTTCACAGTGTTCAGCGTCTTCAGGCCAGCCGAAACCTTGATCTATTATCCTCTGTACACCTTCTGCAACTATCCTGTCGAGTTCGTGGCTGCTCACCCTGAAGTCTCTTCTACGGCTTCCCAGCCCGCTAGGAACCTTCCTGAAGATAAAATCTGTCTGCTCCCTTAGTCTTGGTCGGATATCTGTCTCTGTCAAGTTCGTGGTTAGGAGGCGTACACCGCAGTTGATATCGTAGCCTACTCCCCCCGGACTAATGACGCCTTCGCCATAATCTGTGGCGGCTACCCCTCCGATTGGGAAGCCGTATCCTTCATGACCGTCTGGCAATGTTATAGAATATTTGTAAATGCCAGGTAAATGAGCGACATTCACGCACTGCTCCATGGTCCGATCTACCTTCATCTTCCCTATGATCTTCTCGTCTGCGAAGACCATTCCTGGGACACGCATGCCGGGCTTGTAGTTTTGAGGAATGCGCCAAGCATATTTATCGATTCTCTCCAATGGCACTTGTCTTCCTCTCATCTCCTTCACATTCCAGATTGACTGTATTACGGCGTATGATATAAACTGTTTTGGCATGAATGCCAATAATTCTCAGGCGGAAGGATCTTGCGGGTAATCGAATAAGCTTTGACTGTTTATTGGCATCCATGCAAAAGAACTTTATTATGGTCTTCCGCTTATAGTCTACGATCAGAAACGCAAGGGTCTCAGGCGAGAGGAGATGTTGGTAAGAGTTCTTAGGAGGTTGACGCTTGAGGAAATAGAGGGTCAGATCAGACGACTCGAGAGGAGTTATGGTACGACTTTCGATGAGTTCGAAGAATTGTTCTTGAAAGGAAACGGTGATCAGAAGTCTGTCGATACGTATTTCAGGTGGGCTACGCTCGTTCACGCATATCGTGGCTATGTGGAAAGCGGGGAACTCGACTGCGTAGTCGAGGAGTTGCACGATCTGGATTCAAACGAGTTGAGAGCATTCACTCCCAAAAGGTTGGAGTTACTTCATGCCCTATCCAACTTGAGAGTGGATTCGATAAACGAACTTGCAAGGAAGGTTCGAAGAAACGTTAAGAATGTCTACCAGGATCTAAAAACGTTACAGAAGCTTGGCTTGATAACTCTCACAAGAAGAGGAAAGAGAAATATTGTTCCCGAGGTCCTTGTTGAAGAGCTGACCTTCTTGATAGAATAGGATCTATATATCGAGGATGAACTTCAGGGTTACTTCTCCTGGTTTCTCGATGATCTCCATGCGATGGTATGTGACAGCCTTAACGCCCACCTTCTGTTTGTGTTTATTCTCATCGAAGGGCTCACCCCAAATCGTCGCCTTGAGTCTAAAGACTTCCCCTTGCTGTCCGATCTCCAAAACTTTGAATCTTGAGTACAGCATGCCGTTCAACTCGCTTCGAACCAGCAGCTCTTCAAGCCAGCTGTACAGCAGGGCTTTCTTGTCGTACTCCTCCACTTCTACGGCATCTTCGGCCCTGGGATCGACAACTGCAGTATCAGTCATGACCTCGAACATGGCCAAAGCTGCGTTCTCGAAAGACTCAGCGAGGCTGGCGCCATAAGCAGCGACGTACGCGTCAGCCATATGCTCCAGAAACTCGAATCTTTTCATCATTCTTACTACTAACCTATCGTCACTCATCAGATCTAAACAAGACTTGCTATAAAAACGAACTGTTCAAACTAGAATCTGATCCAATTCGCGCACTGTCCGGCAAATCGCAAGCCCTGTTCTAAAGTGTAGATATATTAGATGACGTGGCTAGTCTACTAACGGTGATAAATATGGAATTGAGAAAGTATCGTGCACCTCTTACGATCTTGTTTCTGCTAGCGATCATCGCTTCTGCGATAATCATGCGCACGCTGCCAAACGAGGAGGACTCGATTAAGACTTCAAGCTTGCAGTTCCCAACAGGGATACCATTGGCTCTCGGCACTATTTCTGCTGGTGAGGCTGAGCAACAAGAATCGAACATTATATCAGTAACCGGTTTAGGAACGACATCCATGCAGGCAGATGAGGCAACAGTCACGCTGGGTGTGCAGACAGAGAACGAGTCTGCCTCAGAAGCGGTCAGGCTGAACGCTCAGCTGATGACTGATGTCATTGAGGCGCTGAAGACTCTGGGCATAGCTGAGGAGGATATGCAAACGGTCTCTTATAGTGTATATCCGGTCTATTCTAGGGAAGACCGCGACAAGGTCATTGGGTATAGAGTAGTTAACATGATCGAAGTCACCATCGCAAAGTTGGAACTTGTTGGTGAAGCAATTGACGCAGCTGCAAATAACGGTGCGAACAAGATTCAAGGGGTCTCCTTTGGCTTGTCAAGCGTGAATCGAGAAGAACTCAGAACAAAAGCATACTTGGCGGCTCTGACTGATGCTGAGGAGAAGGCGGAACTAATAGCAGAGAGGCTAGGAATCACGATTACCGGTGTTGTGCGTGTCAGTGAAACTGTCTATCGACCCTATGAGCCCTACCGGGACTACACGTTTGCGCTCGAAGGAGAAGTTGGAGCCTCTACCCCGATATTAGAGGGAAAGCTCAGCGTGTCTGTAACTGTGCACGTCATATACTCCTTCGCATAGAGCAATCGCAGCCAAGAATGCCGCCTTTCG
>CAZBDB010000169.1:0-3552 GCA_964490655.1 uncultured Candidatus Bathyarchaeia archaeon
TCAGATGTTATGTCAATCCTGACCCGTCTCCTCTTGAAGTTAGATAATCGACAGTCTAATATCCTTGCTATGCGCACGAACTGTCCCCTTTTCATCTCAAGGTCTAACTGTTGATCCCGCCAGTAGACCCTACCATAATCAACGATTACCGTCCCGTCAAGGTTGTGAGCAAGTCCGATTCCACCGGCCATATCGTAGGAGTCCCAACTCTCGGCGCTTCTCTGATTCACGAACAATCCTGTGACGCCGTGGATCTGGTTATAACGTGCCAGTTCCATAACGCGATATTTCAACGCGCCCCTATAAGCCTCTAGAATGGTCACTGAGTCCAGTATGACGAGTTCTATGCCCTCCCTCTCAGCTACGTAGCGATAGGTCTCGGCGAAGTTGTTCCAGTTCCTCAGCTCTGGGAAAAGGACTGTATCAAGGATGAAGAGGTTCTTCTGGACCTTATTCCAGTCTAAGCCGACCATGTCTGCCTTCTGCTTCATCCTGGACTGCAGATCGAACCTAGGGGTTGGGCTCTTCCAAGTATCCTCTGCTGTAACGAAAAGGACCTTACGGTCAGAGGACGCGACCCTAACCGCGATCTCTTCGACAAGTATGCTCTTTCCAGCTCCCGGAAGGCCGGTTATCGCGAACTGTCCACAGATCGGCAATCCACCCAGAGGCTTCTGTTCTTGTGTGAGGAATAAATCGTCCAAGAAGGTTCCGGTCGGGAACGCGATGAGCTCCTTCTTCGCCTCTGGAGCGATGTCAGGCTTGAGCACAAGGTTGCTGAGTTCCTTCTTCTCTTCTTCAATCTCAGCCCTCATAGGCTCCGTCGCCAACTCCCACTCGTCCGAGGGCTTTCTGGAGCTCTTCACAGCCTCGGTCAGAGTTTTGGCCATGACCTCCATAAGCTGCTCGAAACCGGCTGGAGCCTCAACCGTCTTGCGTCTCTCCTCGACGGCTGCGGGCTGCTCCTCTGAGATTCCGGTCTCTTCAGCCGCTAGGACCCACTTCTCCCCTCTCCTGTCAACCATTCCCTTAGACCTCAGGGCGTGGAGGAGTGAATAGGCCGATCGAGGGCCATATTTCGGGAGGCCCAAACCAGTAGCAACCTCTTCTAGCGTCCCTTCGCCCCCAACTCTCCTCAAGAAACCTACAACGTCGCCTTCTTCGGTCAATATCGTCACTCAAAACAACAATAGGTCAGTTCAAGCCCATAACTTTTTCTTATAATCCAAGGTGATCTTCAATGTTTCAAGCCATGCTTGATGAACTGTCAGATGCTGGCGGGCGCTCTACCTGATATGTGGCTCAACGAGACGAACCCAGATGATATGAGTCAAGCAGGATCTATATCTGACTCCTATTCTTCTCTAGGGCACACAAAACCTCAAACAAGACCTTCGCAGCTTGGATCGCCGTCACCCCCATATCATAATGCGGCGTAACCTCCGTCACGTCAAATCCAACCACACGGCTATCACAAACATTGCAGAGAAGATCCAGAAGTAGACGAATATCTAAACCATCCGGTTCGGGATTCTGAACGGCAGGAGCGAAGGCAGGATCTAGAACATCCATGTCAATAGATAGATAGACTGCCTCGTAGTTGTCGAGCAGGCTCCTGATGTCTTTGGAGATGTCTTCTGCTCCACGCCTCATGACTTCGTGCGACGTGAAGAATCTCATCCCTGCCTTTTCAGCGTATTCTAACTCCTCTTGGCAGACAGCCCTCGTCCCCACACAAATCACCTTCTGGACCTTCGTCTCTTCAAATACTCTACGCATGAACGTGGTGTGGCAAACCCTCTTCCCCGAATATTCATCCCTTAAGTCCAAGTGTGCATCGAAGACTACTATTGCCGTCTCGCCGTCGAACCCTCCTACAGACCCGAGCGTTAGCGTATGCTCTCCTCCGATGAGAACTGGCTTCTTGGCAACCGTGAAGATGTCTCTCGTCGACAGCCTTAAGCGTTTGAGCGTTTCGTCTACATTGAGGGAGGTATGCAAGTCGCCAGCATCGTGTATATTCAGTTCTTCCAAGGCGATTTCTGATCTGAAACTGTATGTCTCAATGTTGAGGGATGCTTCTCTGATCGCTGTCGGTGCGAATCTTGATCCTGAGCGGTAGGTGCTCGTTGAGTCGAAGGGGACACCTAGAACTACATAATTGGCTTCCTTGAGAGGTTTTTGGAGTCCACTGAAGATTGTAGAGGGGGATGCGAATAGTTCGAGATAGCTCACGCCAGTGTCCTCGTTTGAATCTGTTTATAAGTGACTAATATCGCTTTAACACCAAGGAGTCAATGCGGCTAGGATATGTCAACGATGAGTAAGCTGAAGCTTAAGCTGACCGGGGGCCTAGTCTTTTCGGGATTCTATTTCGTTACAGGCGTTGTCATGTTCCTTCTGTTGGTGTGGTCCGGGGGAGACGTTCCACATCTAGGTCTTCTGGGAGCCTTGAGCATAGTAGCCTCCTACGGCTTGAACAAGATGAAGCGGTGGGTCCTCTATATCTTGACGATGCTTCTCTTTATGGGAGTAACTCTCGGCGTTGTCATGGTCTACACATTTATGCAATGGTTCGGGCAAGACTTGACTGTCATATCTATCCAAGCCGTCATCGTTGTCTACATGATGATGCTGATCGTCTCATTTCTTGATGCACTGATGAATAGGAAAAGATTTGTATAGAGCCTAGACCGGAAGTGATCATGGGCATAGTGGTCCAATGCTTTCCCCCATGCAAACCCTATTGTTCATGAGTATGCTTACAACAAGTATGCTAGTCTGCATTTTCAGTCTCAACACCTATGTCCTCCTCTACTTCAAACGCAGAGAGGAAAGCCGCAAATCGGGAAGAATTGAGGGACGATGGCCCGTAGTCACCGTCCAGATACCAACCTATAACGAGAAGAATGTGATCGAGAGGACTCTGAGAAGCTGCCTTGAACTAGACTATCCGGAAGAGAAGTTGGAGATTGTCGTCATCGACGACTCAACCGACGAGACCACAGACATCATAAGAAAGTACGAGGAGAGGTACAGTCCAAGGATCAAGGTTATACACCGAACAACGAGAGAGGGGTACAAGGCCGGAGCCTTAAACGTTGCTATGAAGCACTCGCACGGGGAGTACTTCCTAATTCTTGACGCCGACACAATGCCGAATAAAGACTTCCTGAAGAAGTCAATACCCTTCTTCCTCGAAGATGAGAAGCTCGGCTTCATTCAGGGGAAGATTGAGTACCTAAACGCTGAATCCTCATGGCTTACAAGGTCCCTGGTCTTGGCCAGCGACTGGTACAGAACCTTCAGCCAATCGGCTCTATCAAAGGGCAAGATGTTCCTCAGCTTTCTGGGCCACGGAGGAGTATTCAGAAGATCCGCAATTGAGGATGCCGGAGGATGGGAGAGCGACACAATAACCGAAGACATGGACCTCTCTTACCGCGTTCAGATGAGAGGTTGGAAGTCCCTCTTTGCAGAACATGTTAAATGTGTAGAGGAGGTGCCTTCATCCTACTTCGCTGCGATACAACAATATAATCGGCATATGAA
>CAZBDB010000170.1:0-3530 GCA_964490655.1 uncultured Candidatus Bathyarchaeia archaeon
GCTATGTCGCAGTACGGGTTCGCCTTGAAAGATCGTTTGCCGGAGCTGCCATCGGATGTGGGTGGCCTTGTACAAGTGAAATACAATGGCATGTTGTCGGTCATTATATGGGACGAGGAAAGAGGCGGTTTCGTTGCTTGGAGTCCTAGGGGGAGATGCTACTACTCGCTAAGCGGCGAGAAGAGGCACCCCGTAACCGAGTACTTCAAAACACGCCTAAGCGAATTCAGAGACTACGCCTTCGCGGGAGAAACCTACGTGGTGCGAACGGTCGGCGGGAAGAGCTACATGACAGAGTTCAACAATACCATGAGCATAATCAAGAATCCCACGTCGAAGAAGGATGTGAGTAGGATTAGACTGGCCGTCTTCGACTACGCCAAGATAGGACGAGACGGAGGGTTAGACAGATCCGGGCAAACCTACGTGGACCGTTTCAAGAATCTGCAGAATGATTTCAAGTTTCCAGTCGGATGCGATAGCGGCGTGGTTCATCTACCTGATTTTCTGAGGGTTGAAGGAAGCTTTGAGGATTCTCGGGATGAAATCCAACACTTCTGGAATGCGTTCATCGGGGAGAGAGGGTTTGAGGGCTTGGTAGTGCACACTGATGATGGAGAAGATTACAAGATCAAGTTTAGGGACACCTTGGATGTCGCGATCATTGCCTTCAGGATGAGGGGTAACAGCAGACCTGCGTGTGAGAGTTGTGGGGGCAGGTTCGACGCTTTCTGGCTGAGGAAACTCGCGAGAGAGGGCGTGGTGGAAAGGTCTGATTGGTTTGACCAGAAAGGTCGCCTCCTCAAGGGGCAAGGCAGCCCTTGGGTTCGGATTGGGGACATGGGCTCGTGTCCATTATGCGGCGGCGATATTTCGAACACTGCTGGTCCCATATTCGGCGCTAAGATCGCACTGATGACTGCTGAAGGGGACTTTGTTGATGTAGCTGACGGAGCTCAGCTCTCAGCGATTTCCCCGATCTTAGACCTAGTTGAGCCGCTTTATGAAGCCGAAGGCTATCTCTGGGTCAAACCTGAGGTTGTCATCGAGGTTTCATATCAGCAGCTTTATGTGGACAGTCCGAGACCTGTTTATCGATTCGAGAGGGACCGCTACAAGAGGGTCGGTACAAGAAAGGCAGTCTCACTGCGTCCGTACGGACCACAGCTGAGGGAGGACAAGACAGTGAACCCGAGGGATCTGAGGCTTGAACAGGTGAGCTACTTCGTAGAAAGGGTGAAGAGCATACAGAAGAAGTGGTTGAAGGCAACCGAACAACAGGATGTTCTCATAGATTATCTCGGCTAGGGAAATCCTATCTTGTTGGCTTAATCGACTTTTCGAAACGCCGAAACATTTCCTCTAGGATATCGAGCGTTCTATCGATATCTTTCGATCGTCTGGGAGCATTTCTCACAGAATCTGGCTTGTTTCTGGTCCGTCATGACGATATGCAGAGAGAAGAACATGACGCAGCTTGGGTTTCGGCAATGGCTCAATCCCAATGTGTGCCCGATCTCGTGTACAGCCTCCTTCACCGCCCGCTGCTTAGAGAGCTGCACATTTGGAGGCTGTTGGTAGAACTCAGGTCTAAGCCTGTGCAGTGATATGATGGCAGCTTTTCCAAGGGATTGGGCCTCTCCGAATATGAAGTTCATCTGAGGCACGTAGAGGTCTGCGTTTGTGATGCCTAGAACTCTGTCAGCGTCAGATCCCGTAGCATATTCGACTATCTTTGCTAGGATCGTGCTCGATTTGTGTTGATGCCTTTTTGGGTTGTATGCCTCGTTTGGTACCGAGATAACGTTTCTCGTTATCTCAGATGTGGACTTGGGGATGGCCATAGCTAAGCCTGTTCTGACTGTGTCTAAGATATCTACATCCACGTGTCCAACAGGCAGGACTGCTATTCTCATCTTAGATGACGTATTCTTCTCCTGTTTTTGGGGCCTTGGCCTCAAGCCCGACTTCTTCCCTTATCCACTTTGCAAACCTTTGGCAGTTGCCCTCAGCTCCATGTACAACGTAGACGGTTGGATTTCCTTTGAGATTCTTGACCGTCTCCTTCAGTTCCTTGGCTCCAGAGTGCGATGAGAAGTCGAAGAAGTCTATCTTAGCCTTGACCTTTCGCACCTTTCCGTCTATGACGCATCTGCCCTTCTCTAGTAGCTCCTTCCCAGGTGTGCCTGGGATCTGGTAGCCAACCAAGAAAACAGCATTATCTGACCTCTTCCCAACTCTCTGTATGTAGAAAGCGGCGGGGCCGCCCTTAAGCATGCCTGCCGGAGATATTATTGCGCCCGGCTTCTTAGCGGCGATCCTCCTATCCTTCCATCCCTCTACCCAGTTCACCTGGTGAGCAGCCTCCTTGAAAAGTCCGGGATCGCCGAGAGAGTTAGGGTGATTCATCAAGATTCTGAAGGCTTCACGGGCCATGCCGTCTATCGTGACTGGATGCTCAAAGTGGTGAGCCGCGAATATACAGGCGATCTCTTGTGAACGGCCGATGCTGAAAGCTGGAACTAGAGCTGTGCCGCCGGCCTCCGCAACCTCTCTTACGCTCTCAACAAATCTATGTTCAAGTACCGACCTTTCAGTGTGGTCCTCATCGGCATAGGTGCTCTCGATGATTACGGCGTCAAGTTCCCCATAATCTACGTCCGCTCCCCTCATGAGGCGGGTCTCTACTGAGTTGTAGTCGCTTGTGTAAAGCATTCTTCTTCCGTCCGCCTCTAGAAGGGCTTGAGCGCCTCCAGGTATGTGGCCGGAGTTTAGGAGTTGGAACTCCAAGTCACCTAGGGTTTGCTTTTCGCGGTAGTTCTGGTTTAGGAAGCTGCTCATCATCGAGCGGAGCTCTAGGTATTCAAACGGTAGATAATAGCTCGAGAGATGGATGAAGTCCTTGATCAAGACATTGGCGAAATCGAACATTACCCTGGTTCCGTATAAGGGCTTCTTATCTCCGATATAGAATATTGGAGCAGCCCCGGAATGGTCGAGGTGGCTGTGCGTCAGAATTATGGCATCAACATCTCTAGGTGAGACGTGCATGGGAAATCCGGGTACATGATCGAGCATCACCCCGTAGTCGAGCAGAATCTTCGTTTTCTCCGATTTAACGTAGATCGCCGCTCTTCCCACTTCCCTAGCAGAACCTAGGAATCTGATTTCAAACGGGATCATCTTCACCGTCCGAATCTGCAATTTTTCGTAGTATAGACTTTCTGGTCCTTATAGCTGCTGTAGAACTACCTAATCAAACTTTGACATATGTCTGGTTTTTGGGTATGATCTTACAGCGAAATCTGAGGCTTGGGCCTCGTCGATTATCTTTGCTTTCTACAATTTCGTCATTATTAAGGATTTCTCAGAGATCTCAGAATTTGCCAAGTACACATAAATAGAAACTCAGAGAAATGTGGTGTGCAGCCAGAGTAGTCAATAATGGAAGGGAAGTGAAGTAAGATGGTGAATCCGATTGAAGAAACCCAAGAGGAGCAGGACAAGAGAATGGCTTGGTGGCGTGAGGC
>CAZBDB010000171.1:0-3513 GCA_964490655.1 uncultured Candidatus Bathyarchaeia archaeon
GCTGGTTAGCCTATGAAAATCAGAGCAGAAGTTGCAATCGCTAAGGACACTGACACTAAACATAGGACCCTAGAGGCACTAAAGCTGATAGGCGGAATCGACAAGGTCGTAAGCAGAGGCGACAAGGTTTTCCTAAAACCCAACCTAGTCGATGGAGCGCCCTTCGAAACCGGCGAGGTAGTTCCGCTTGAGGCTATGGAAGTCCTCGTCCAGGAAGCGTTCAGAGCAGGAGCAACTGAGGTAACAATAGGTGAAGTACCCACTTGGAGAAGAAAAACCAAGACGGTCGAGGAGTATGAGCGTCTAGCGAAGAGACTTGGAGCAAAATTCCTAGACCTGAACGATCATCCCTTCGAAGAAGTTGAAGTTGAGAATCCCGTACTTTTCAGCAAGGTCAGACTTTCCAAGCCCTTCCTCGACTCTGACGTATTCATAAGCGTACCTACACTCAAAACTCATGCCGGTTGCGGCGTCACAGTGGCCATAAAGAACATGTACGGACTGATCTCCAGAGAGGACAGAATGCTATACCACATGCTGGGTAAAGTCGAGGAAGCCGTAATAGACCTATACCAAGCTAGGAAAGCAGATCTGATAGTTGCAGATGGAACGTACACCACAATTCATCTGGGCCCAAGGCCTATAGAGGATTTCAAGGAAACCTTCAAGCTGAACCTCACGCTAGCTGGATTTGATCCAGTAGCGGTAGACTTCGTCGGCGCTAGAATCCTAGGAATAGACCCTGGAACCCTAAGGTATCTCAAATGGGCTGAAGAGAAAGGATTGGGAACCAAAGATATTGACAAGATTGAGATTCTAGGCGTTCCGATAGATGAAGCATATTTCGGGAAAGCCGTTGGTACGGTCGAGTTTGTCAACGCTAGGATGAAGAACGCCAAGATACTTGACTATGGCGCATGTACAGGATGCATCGGCAGTCCTCTGCAGTTCATGCGATTCCGCGGCAGAGTCTTCAAGGACAAGATACTCTTCGTGATCGGCCCCGCCGCAACTGCCCCAAAAGTAGAAGAGAAGTTGGAAGGAGATGAAACGGTGATATTGTGCGGACACTGTGCTGCCCCTACCTTCTACAACGAGCTTCAAGGAGAGTTCATACCCGGATGCCCACCTGCTCCAGAGATTCTGTCCAAGAAACTGAAAGAGCTCTTTCTCACATCAAACAGACCCAGAGACAATAGCAAATCATAGTGATGCTGACCAAGAAGGTAGCTCCGCAGGCAAGAGCGTGACAGTCGGTTCTCAGCGCTAACCGAAACTGAAGAGTTAGCGCCAACAATTCTCGTTCAGGACATATTCACGAACACACCAGTCAAGACGCTGAAAGGACAAGAGCACATCAATGAAGCTCGTGATTTTCCCGGTGCCTGGAGTGTTTCAGAAAATCAATGTTGGGGAGGGAGGGGGAGAGGCGAATTCAACCAAAAACAGTACAAAACCGTCTTTCTGGTTTTACTATCACCTCTCCCGTCCTATTATTGCAGCAGAAGTGGTATATTAACTTTAAGGAAAGAAAGTTACGGAAGCCGCATAGATTTCTCTAGGACCTGGATAAGCTTGGATGCACTGCTCCGAATTTCCGCACTCAATGACGTCTTCCGATCACCTTTCAAGTTCCAATTCCGTGGCAGACCTTTCCTTGCCGTCAAGTCATAGCTGAGATCCCTTTTCAACGCATCGATGGAAAAACTGTTTCTGAGAGCTAGCTCTCTAGACGTTGACTGAGAGACTGCATGCGCTAAGGAATCTTCAAGATTCAGAGCGTCTGGACTTCTGTCACGCGATGACTTCAAATGTGTATAGCGCCCGCAGAGACATCTAAGGCTGCCTCCATTATGGCTTCGCTTAAGCTCGGATGTGGATGTATCGCTTTGCTGAGCTCCTCTGATGTGCATTCTAACCTTATGGCGACTACTGCTTCGCTGATCAGGTTCGAGGCGTTCGGCCCGAGTATGTGGACCCCAAGTATCTCGTCGGTCTCCTTGTCCGTCACAATCTTCACGAAGCCATCTCTTTCGCCGAGCACTAGCGCCCTTCCGTTGGCGGTATACGGGAACCTACCAAGCGAGATGTCATATCCGAGCTCAACTGCTTCCTCCTCTGATAAGCCTACGCTGGCAATCTCGGGTGAGGTATAGACACACGCCGGAACGGCCCTATGATTGAAACTTGTCTCCATTCCGGCGAAATTCTCGGCTGCAACAATGCCTTCTGCAAAGGCCGCATGGGCGAAGAGCCTCCCCCCTGTGACGTCTCCAACTGCGTAGATGTTTGGGATATTGGTTCTCATGTGTTCATCGACGGCTATGAAATCGTCTCTGAGCTGAACGCCGACCTTCTCTAGGTTCAAACCCTTAGTGAATGGCTTCCTCCCTACGGTTATGAGGATCTTCTCCGTTTCGAGGTCTATACTGGATCCCTGCGAAGTGGCGCTCAAATGGACTTCACCTCCCTTGGTCTTCACGGATTCAGAGGAAACAGTTGTGAAAATCTTGATTCCTCCCTTCTCAAGGATCCTCTGGAAAGCCTTACCTAGGTCGCCGTCCATGGACGGAAGTATACACGGCATCCTCTCCAGGATATTCACTTCAGCGCCTAGAGATCGGAAGATCTGGGCGAACTCTACTCCCAATATCCCTCCGCCTACTATCGCTATGCTCTCAGGCGGAGTGTTCAGCCTCAACGCTTCATCCGTGGCAATTATCTGATCTCCATCGAACTGTGCGTTAGGCATCTCCTTAGGCTTGGACCCGGTCGCTATGACGATGTTTCTGGCTTCGATACGCTGCTTTTTCCCATCGATTGTCTCGACATCCACTTGACTATGGGACTTCATTGCCCCCCAACCCTCGACAAGCCGAACATCATTCTTCCTCAGAAGGTATTTCACCCCATCAGCCAAGCGGTTGACAACTGCTTCCTTTCTCATCATCACTTTCTCGTAGTTCACTGAGACATCCTTGACGTTAATCCCGTAGTCTTCGGACCGCTTGATCTTTTCCAAGAGGCTTGTGCAGGTAAGTAGCGCCACGGTCGGTATGCATCCATTGTTCACGCAAGTCCCCCCGACCTTCCCTCCTTCGATGACTGCTGCTTCCATCCCGAGTTGCGACGCCCGGATCGCCGCCACATAGCCTCCTATGCCAGCGCCTATAACCGCTACGTCACATGAACTCGACTCAGGCATTCGTCTCATCACCTTGAACTCTATAGAGTCTATTCTCAGCCTATATCAATTATAACTGTTTCACGACATGTTCCCGATTGATTCTGTTTCTGACGTAACCGTTAGACAACTACTCAGTACCCCTTGATCCTTTTGAAAAAGGCTAAAAGGCTACTTTACACATTTAAACCGTTGGCAGAACCTTATTGCAGAAGATAACATTGGTGGGGGCACTATCGTTCAATGGTCGATAAGAGCATGTCTGAGGAGCTAATTGGATATCTCAGGAAGATGCTTGAGATAAGGTACTTCGAAGAGAAGGTTATGGA
>CAZBDB010000172.1:0-2018 GCA_964490655.1 uncultured Candidatus Bathyarchaeia archaeon
CTAGACACTTGGAAATTCTTATAATGCTTTCATACACACTAACATGAGGGATTTTACAGATGGATAAGATAAAGGTAGGATTCGTTCCAGCGCATAGAGAACCGTTTGACGAGGAATGGGCGGTACAGATGAGAAGCCGATGCCTAGAGGCCTTCTCAAAAGTTGAAGAATTGGAACTAATCGTTCCAGATGAGAAGCTCACTGAGAAAGGGCTTGTAAGGGACGATCTAGATGCCGAGAAAACGATCAACGTGTTTAGGAAAGAGGGCGTCGACGGCCTGATCATCGGGACGATGACCTTTGGCGATGAGGTCTCAGCTATCGCGGTGGCATCCGCGTTCCCGGGGATTCCAGTACTCCTTTTTGGCACGAAGGAGGGGCCCTTTAAGCCAGATGGGGGTCGGAAGTCTGATTCCTTCTGCGGCACATTGTCCATCTCTTCAGGGCTGTATCGGAGGAAGATCCCATTCGTCTTTGCTGGCATCGTATTTCCCGAAGAAGAAATTTTCTTGCATAGTGTGGAGAACTTCGTGCGCATATGTTCTGTCGTGAAGGGGTTTGTGAGCGCTAGGGTTGGACTGGTAGGTCCCAGACCTGAACGGTTTGAGACGTGTATATTCAGTGAGAACGCAATGATGAAGCGGTTTGGGCAGAGAGTTGTTCCGGTATCCCTGCTTGACATCCTAAATCAGCTGAATATGCTTGGTGATGATTCCCCAGAGGTTCAAAAGATAGTTAGCGATATCCGAGGGGAGGCAGATCTCTCAGGCGTAAAGGAGGAGACGGTTAATAAGATCGCGAAGCTCGAATGCGTCCTCAGGAACTTTGCTGAGGAGAAAGGTCTCTCGGGTATGGGCATACAGTGCTGGACAGCTGTTCAAGATGTGTACGGAGTCTCTACATGCTACGCTATGGGTAGACTGACCGATAGTGGCATAATGGCCGCCTGTGAGGTCGATATCTACGGCGTGTTGACCATGCTGATTCAGTATCTGGCTTCGTTGAAGAAGACGCCCCCGCACTTCATCGACTGGACTATAAAGCATCAAGAGAAGGAGGACGTATTCTTTTCATGGCACTGTGGAAACGCACCCCCATCACTTGCATGTGAAGGATGTAGGGTCACAATCAAGGATCACAGTATACTAGGTGAGGTCATAGGCTTGGAAAAGGCTGCGGGCACTGCAGAGTTCCAGCTCAAACCAGGAGATGTCACGCTCTGCCGGCTGGTAGAGCATGAGGAGAAGTTCAAGATGCTGATAACCAAAGGAGAGATCATAGAGAGCAGCCAGAACCTGAGAGGTTCATGGAGCTGGGTGAAGGTTCCAAACCTGGACAAGCTCTACAGAACATTGGTGGAGGAGGGGTTCATCCACCACGCCAGCCTAATCCACGGGGAGTACGTAGAAGCGATCAAGGACGCCTGCAAGTTCCTAGGCATCGAAACAGTAGTAGTATAGGCTCACAATCCCCCTTATTTCTTTTTTAGCACATCTCTATATGAAGAGCGACTTCTCCTTAGGTCTGATAAGTCTCTCAGAGGTTGCCTCATCATTCCTTGAATAAGGGTACCCTCGAATTATAGCGACCGGGATGCCTTCGTCCGCTTGCCCCATAACCAATTCAGTAGCCGAGCACAGTTCATCGGCCACGGCTGTCTGCTTCACCCTTAAAACATAGCCGAACAGATCGGTTTCTCCCCTTCTATCTCGGATCGGATCAATCCCTGCAACTCCTATCGCAACGTTGATCTCTCCGTTGCGTAACGCCCGGCCGTGAGTGTCCGAGATCAGAACCGCCACATCTTTTCCAGTGAGCTCCAAAATCTTGTGGCGAATCGTCTGTGCAGATCTGTCGGGATTTTCGGGCAACAGAGCGACCACATCCTCCCCGGGGACATTCGATCTATCTACCCCAGCGTTGGCACAGATGAACCCGTGCTTCGTTTCAGCGATTATGTGCCCGTCCCCCATCCGGATAATTCCATTCGCGTCTCGTAGAACTACCTCGACTAGGGC
>CAZBDB010000172.1:2118-3506 GCA_964490655.1 uncultured Candidatus Bathyarchaeia archaeon
GAAAATCCTTGAAGGAGCGAAATTATCACGTTTAACCTTATAACGTTGGAGGATACCATCCGGATACCACCCGACAGGTTTGGCGATCCCTTAGAGAATGTCGGATACGACCAGTTAAAGATGAAGTATGAGGGCATGGTTGACGAGAATCTAGGATATGTAATCGCAGTGACGAACATAGAAGTCTCGCCCATCGGCAAGATACTTCCAGGAGATGGGGCGACCCACCACAAAGTGACCTTCTCCCTCCTAACATTCTATCCTAACATGCAGGAGGTCGTTGAGGGAGAAGTCGTCGAAGTAGCTGATTTCGGCGTCTTCATACGGATCGGTCCTATCGACGCGTTGCTGCACATGTCGCAACTACTCGATGATTTCATCTCATATGACGAGAAACAAGGAGTACTCATGGGCAAAGAGACGAGGAGGAGGGTTGCAGCGGGCGACCGTATGCGCGTACGCATAACCGCAGTCTCTCTGGGAAGGGGAGGAGGCTCCGGGAAAATAGGAGTAACCGCACGTCAACCGTTCCTGGGCAAGCTAGACTGGATCGAGAAAGATGTGGCAAAGGTTAAGGGCGTAGAGGAAGAGGAGAAGACAGAGGATTAGGACGGGAGTCTTATGAGCGAGAGGGCCTGCAGGGACTGCCGACTTGTATCTGAGAGTTCGTCCTGTCCGAACTGTAAATCCAGAAACGTGAGCGATGATTTCAGCGGGTTAGTAGTCATATTCGACCCTGAAGGATCATCAATCGCTAAAGCTATGGGAATATCCAAGAAGGGTAAATATGCAATCCGCGTAAGGTGAGAGAACTTACACATTCTGACTCCCTCCCTTCGCAAGAGGCTAAAACAGCCTTTAGGTCTTTTGATCCGTGGCTCATTTGATCACACTTCTAGGGAGCTGAAGGAATTGATAGATACGATTGGACCCGCTAAGATAGTTGCTGTCGGCGACAGGGTTTCAGAGAACGTGTTGAGGGCAGGAATCCGCCCAAATGTCGTCATAGTTGATAATAGGGTTATGCGTAAGACCATAACGCCTATAGCCGTTGATGCCGAGGAAACTTTGGTTCTCAGGAATCCTCCCGGCACGATAGCTGATGAAGCTTGGCGCATCATCGGAGCAGCGCTGAAGAATGACAAGAGGACCAGAATCTTGGTGGAGGGTGAGGAGGATCTCCTTGCGTTGGTAGCGGCTATATGTGCTCCAGAGAATTCTATTGTAGTATATGGCCAGCCGAGGGAAGGGGTGGTGGTGATCAAGGTTACTCAGGGAGCGAGAAGGACGTTTTCCGATATGGTAGACGAGATGGAGCGCCGAGATTAGAAAGATTAAATTAGGGGATAAGAATCGGTAAAGGAAGAAGGTCGTCAGAGATGAAGGTC
>CAZBDB010000173.1:0-3493 GCA_964490655.1 uncultured Candidatus Bathyarchaeia archaeon
CTCCGGAAATATCGAGAGTTCTAAGCTGGTCTGGGAGGTCGGCAGTTTCTCCGCCCGAGAACAGAACCCTAATTCCGTATCGTTGTAAGGTTTCAAAACACTGCTCAAACCCAGAGTTGAGAACCCTTAGAAGTTCAGTTTTGGGAGTTTTGGAAGGGTTCAGAGCTACGTAATCGACAAAATTGACTGGCTTAGCTCCGACACACGCGATGTCGTTCAGATTCATTGCCAAAACGTCTTGAGCTAGTCCTCTGAAACTGTTTAGGTCACCGGTCTCCTTCCAGCTGAGGTAAGCTTGAACCGGCTTGCTGCCTGCGCTGTCTGTGTGTGTTACTAAGCCGTAGCCGGGGAGCTCGGGGTCCTTTGTGATGACGCAGAAGGCTCCTGGGAAAAGGTTATCAATGTTTTCTTGGAAGACTTCGATTCCTCGTTTCTTGACGTCTACTCCGGCTTCGGCGTACTTAGAATTCATTTTTCATCATTTGGGTCTGATTTGTTCATCAAAGCTTCTACCTGTCAATCTTTCGTAGGCTTCTATGTACTTCCGTGAAGTCTCAAGGACCACATGGTCTGGGAGAGCTGGAGCGGGAGGTTGGCGGTCCCAGTCAATGGATATGAGGTAATCCCTGACATACTGCTTGTCGAAGCTGGGTTGGTTTCTTCCGACTTCGTATTGGTCTTCAGGCCAGAAGCGAGATGAATCGGGTGTTAGGACCTCGTCGATTAGCAGAACATTGCCGTCGTGGATGCCGAATTCGAACTTCGTATCTGCGACGATTATCCCGTTCAGCTCCGCCTTCAGTGATGCCGACTCGTAAGACTTGAAGCTGGCCTCCTCAATCTCTCTGAACCTATCCTTCCCGATGATCTCGATCACATCCTTGCTCGTCAACTTTACGTCGTGTCCAACCTCCGCCTTCGTTGTCGGCGTCAGAATTGGCTGGGGGAGCTTCTCAGCCTTGCGGAGCCCCTCAGGAAGTTCTACCCCGCATACTTCTCCCTCAGTCTTATATTCTTCCCAACCGGACCCATAGAGGTATCCTCGAACGACGAACTCAACCTTTATCGGCTCAGCCTTCTTAACTACAACCGACCTCGGGTCGACAACATCCAGAATATGATTGGGGATTACGTCTGTCAGCTCGTTGAACCAGTAAAGAGAGAGCCTGTTTAGGGCCTCCCCCTTACATGGGATGCCGTTGGCAAGGACACAGTCAAAGGCCGAGATCCTGTCCGTGGAGACGATCATTAACCTATCACCAAGGTCATAGACGTCCCTCACCTTGCCCCTCTTGAACAATGGAAGGGACAAATGCGTCTCCAAGATCACATCTGCATTAACGTTCAACGCGAGCCTCCTCCCACCATCTCCTCATCAGCCACAGTAACCTCATCCCTCTTCTTGGCGTGAAAGCTCTCAATTTCCTCGCGAAGAGATGAATCGTTCATGGCCAGTATCCTTAGCGCGGCGAGAGCTGCATTCTCAGGAGTTGGGACAAGCATCACGGGAATTCCCTTAGGCGTCATGGCCGAGGAGAAGACCTTACTCCATCCATATTTTTCAAGATCCGGTGGGCAGGCTATAACTGGACGTTTCGAACATCCAGCTATGACTCCTGAAAGAGCGTCGGATAGACCAGCTATTGTTATGTAAACCAGACTCTCATCGGACTCTTCGTATCCTGCCACCTTCTTGATCAAGAATTCCGGGGTCTTGTGAGCAGAGGCAACGTTGTAGTCATACTTCAGAGAGAATCCCTCCTTAGATAGGAAGTCGCCAATCTTCTTGGCGAAGGGCAGATCGCTCTTGGAGCCCATGAAGATAATTAACTTTCCTCTCTTGGGCATAAGAATCACCGGCACAGTGTCTATTCAGAGTTTGAAGGCATGTGCATATAAAAGTTTGTCAGAAACATATTCGAGCAGGATGTGACGGCTAAACAGTCAGAGATTGTTAAGGAAGAGCCTACAGCTCAACATGAGGATTCACAAAGTGAATGTGGCGAGAAAGAGAGGAAGCTGAAGGACTCCGATTATTTGTAGAGCTCCTCTGCTAACTTCATTCTCCACCTTTCGCTTTCAAGCGTTCTGAGCCTATGTGTCTCCTCAGCTGGAAGCTCCTTTGGTCCACCTAGGATCTTCGCGACCAAAAGCATCTTCGCATAGTCCTCCAAGAGCTCTGTTCGCTGGAAAGCTTGCTCCAGATTCGCGCCCAGCGTGATGATCCCGTGGTTCTTCATGAGCAAAGCATCCGCGTCCTTTATGGACTCAGCTACGAGTCTAGCGTACTCCATTGTTGTCGGCGTTGCATACTCCATCAGGGGGACCCTTCCAACTTGGATTATGACCTCGGTGAAGGTTGGTATATCCAAAGGAATCCCTGCGCAGGCAAATCCACCACAGATCGGAGGATGCGCATGGACGATCGCCCCGACCTCAGGTCTCTGCGTATAGATCATCAGGTGCCAAGGCGTGTCAGATGAGGGTTTATACTTGCCTTTCAGGGATTCGCCCTCAAGGTTCACTTTCACTATGTGTTCAGGTAATAGGTCGGCAAGTGAGAACCCGCTGGGCTTGATCAGAACTTCGTCTTCCTTTGTTGTTCTGACACTTATGCTTCCTCCCGCTCCGCTCGTCAGGTGTCGCTCGTAGAGGCGTCTACCTATTCCGCAGAGCTCCTCCCGCAGTTCCTTTTCATCAGCCATGATGTCCAGCTCTTCTACGCTATGTTGTATATTTCCCTGAAACTATCTATATTCCGTTCGTAGAGCCTCAGATAGATATCATAGTAGTTGTCGTATATCTTAGAGACTTTAGGGTCCGGCTCCTGAACCTCGGCTGCTCTGATCCAGTCTCTTATCACCTCATATCCTTTGAGGACCCCAGTTCCCACGCCGCTTAAGAGGGCGTCACCAAGCGGTGTCCCTGGACTCTCCGCAACATATACTTGCGGAAACTTTGTAACATCAGCGAAGATCCTTCTCCACAGTGGTGATTTTGCTCCGCCGTCGACAAGACCCATGTTGGGTTCCAGCGGAATCTTGTTCGCTTTAGCCGTCTCAACATTGTGGCGAAGGGCGTAGGCTGCAGCCTCCATCAGGGCTCGGAATATGTGGGCTCTCGTGTGAGATAACGTCAAACCGAAGATGACACCTTTAGCGCGAGGGTCCCAAATCGGCGTTCTCTCCCCCATGAAATACGGAAGAACAATCAATCCCTCAGATCCCGGCTGAACCTTCTCCGCCTCAAGGTCCAGAACCTTGTATGGGCTGAGGTTGACCTGCTTTGCGAGCGATACCTCGACTTGTCCGAACTGATCTCTGAACCATCTCAGCATCCCTCCGGAAGTCGCGGAACCACCGAACGTGTAGATTTTCTCTTTGTCATAGGCTACATGCGGGTAATCGATCAGTTTGGGCGTCAGTCTCAACTTGTCCTGTATCACGCTCCAACAGGTTGAGGTGCCAACCATCGCCGAGTGTTCTCCATCTCC
>CAZBDB010000174.1:0-3491 GCA_964490655.1 uncultured Candidatus Bathyarchaeia archaeon
ACTTTGCAAGCCGTTCGCCGTACACATTCTTCGATGGGGCGAGGTTCCTAGTGGCTAGTCTCCGCGACCCATCCTGCAGGTTGACATTGAATACGCCCTTGAAATTCGGATGAGGTTCAACCTTTACTTCCACGTTTCTTATCTCCCTTCCTCCTCTTTCTTCTCTTTGAAGGCTTCTTCACTCTTGCTGGTTTTGGCTTCGGCTTATACTTCTTCTCCTTTATTTCTTCAACTCTCTTCTCAAGACCTTCCCTCAACGTATCACCCATGTACTTGCCGCTGAAGGCGTCGCTTCGCGCCGCTATAGCCAGTTTTCCAGCCAAGGCTCTTGCTATTCTACCTCTCTGCCAACGCTTCGCGTCGTGGATGAATCGATGTTGAAAGATCACACCATGCTTAGGTGGACGCGCCCCAGTCCGAAGCGACCTGAACAGGGCCTTCTCGGCGCCCAGCACCTGTATCGTGCTGGACGGCATCTTGGCTAGATTGCTCAATCCACCCGCGAGGGAGACCAGTCTCGCTCCGAGGGTTGGACCAGCTAGCGCTTCGATGTTCGGTGCTACCTCCCCCATCAACCCCTCTGTATACTTCTCCAATGAATATCTCGCATCATAGAGTTGCAAAGTGCGCTCACAGATCTCCCGTATCTGCTTCAAATCAAGATCGAGGAGTTCAGCGCCCATCGACCTGCCGGCGGCTTCCGCGATCTTCTTTGCTCTGCTCTTTGGGAGTCCTTCCTTCGCAAGATCCTCAACCGTGAAGCTGCTTCTATCGCCTAGATTTCCAACCAGCCTTGCATAAGTCTCATGCTTCTCAACCAAGCGGCTGAGCTCAGGGAAATGGAGGCCGTACCACTCCCGAATGCGGTTCATAAACAGGTTCACCGTCTTCTCAAGGTCGTCTATCGTCTGGATCGCCTGAACCACAACCATGTCCCTCTTCTCGGTCGCCTTTCTAACCTTTAACTTAGTCAGCTCCATAGAAACTCTATGCAGCCATCTGCCGACCTCAGCTTCATCCTTGACGAAACCGGCTTCCTTGGCGTATCGAACTATGTCCCCACGTAGGAGCTCACCAGCCGTTGAGGGCTTCTCCACGTTCACATCCAAGCTCAGCTCTTCATGGACATTACCAGCGATTTCATCCCTCTCGAATACGAAGGATGTATAGTCTTTACTCTTCAATCTGTCCAGCAAGACCGCCAGTTCATCGACTATCTTTCCGCTCTCGATCTTGCTCAGCCTATCTGCTATCTCTGTGGCGTCCTTTGGGAACAAAGCCACATCGACAAGTCTGTCATCCTCTCCGAATCCAAAGACTCCCATGAAACAGTCGATGATGGTTGCTCTCAACATATCTCCTCCTGTCTAGCGCCGTCCCCTCAAGAGGTTCGATTCTTGCTTCGTATTTGCAGAGCTGCAGATATAAAGATGCCGAGCAGCGATCCCACGCATAACCCTGACTTCATCGCTTATTAAATAAGAAACTTAAATCTTAATGGTACAAACCGGAGGCAAGCGTGATAACTCATGCACGAACCGGCATGTCTCGAGGTACAGGTCGCTGGACTAAAGCTACGTAACCCGACAATGCTCGCCTCGGGGATCCTTGGACTCACATCCAACACTTTGAGAGAGGTCGCCAAAGCCGGCGCAGGAGCTGTCATAACAAAATCGATCGGTCTAGAACAGAGAGAAGGCTACAAAAACCCAACGACAGTCCAAGTTGAGTGTGGCCTAATCAACGCAATGGGACTACCTAATCCTGGCATCCGGGAGTTCAAGCAGGAGATAGAAGAGGCGAAGGACTTGGAGATTCCACTCATCGTGAGCGTATACGGGTTCTCAGCTGAGGAGTACGCAAAGGTTGCTTCCGTAGCTGTTGAGGCTGGAGCGGATGCGGTGGAGCTTAACCTTTCGTGCCCTCACGTTGAGGGAACTGGAACAGAGATGGGTCAGGACTCCACAATAGTCACCAGTGTCGTAAGCGAAGTAAGGAAGGCTGTAAGAAAGCCAGTCTTGGTGAAGTTGACTCCTAACGTGTCGAATATTGCTGATTTGGCTGTTGCCGCGGTCGACGCTGGAGCGGATGCCTTAACAGCCATAAACACCGTCAGAGCTATGAAGATCGATATCGAGACGACTCTTCCAATACTCTCGAACAAGATTGGGGGACTGTCCGGCCCAGCGATCAAGCCGATCGCAGTTAGATGCGTATACGAGATCCACAAGGCTGTGAAGGTCCCTATCATAGGGTGTGGGGGCATCTCCACATGGCAGGACGCTGTCGAGTTCATGCTAGCCGGCGCATCTGCAGTGCAGATCGGAACATCAATAGCCTACAAGGACCTAGGCATCTTCAGGCAGGTCACGGAGGGAATCGCAGCTTACCTCAAAAGAAAAGGGCATAGGAGTGTGAAGGAGATTGTCGGGCTCTCTCACAGAAGTTAACAGGATGAGAACTGTATCGGTCAGAGAGGTCAAAGACGAGAGTCCCACGGTAAGATCTATCTTCTTCAAGGATGCGCTATGCGCAAAGGCGAAGGCTGGACAGTTCGTGATGGTCTGGATTCCAGGTGTAGATGAGATACCTCTCGGCCTCTCATCCTTCAATCCAAAGAGCAGAATCTGCTCAGTGACGGTTGCCCAAGTCGGTGAGGCGACAGAGGCACTGAACAAGAGGAAAGTAGGCGATCTAATAGGGGTCCGAGGCCCATTTGGCAACTACTTTGAGATCGCTGGTGAAAAGGCGTTGGTGATTGGGGGAGGAATCGGCTTGGCGCCGTTGATGCCGCTGGTTGAGAGACTGGTCGAGATGGGCTACCTGTCCTCGATCATGATAGGAGCAAGAACAAGACGTGGACTAATATTCTTAGATCGGTTGAGGAAGGCTGCAGAAGGCGAGATCGAACTTATTGTCAGAACTGATGATGGGAGCTACGGTGTTAAAGGGCTGGTGACGGACCCTCTGGACAGAGTTTTGTCTTCGAGTACTTTTGATGTTATCTATGCGTGCGGGCCAGAAGATATGCTGTACAGGGTTTGCCATATTTCAGAGAAGTATAGAGTCCCCCTTCAGGTAAGTTTGGAGCGGATAATCCTTTGCGCAATGGGGATTTGTGGAAGCTGTGTCATAGGACCTTATAGAGTCTGCAGAGATGGACCAGTATTCACGTCTGAGCAGCTCCGCGAGGTCGAGGCAGAGTTCGGTAAGTATAAGCACGGCTTTAGCGGCCGGAGAATCCCGATATGACGATTATGTGTGGGAAGATGACTGTTTCTTTGCCGCGTCAATCATCTTCTCAACCATAAGATTTGGCATTCTATCTCTGTTTCTGAAAGTGACCTCATTGATCTCCGCATCTTCTGTATTTTTGATATTCTCGACGAACCTGTCTCTAGCTCTATAGTGAATAGTCGCCAGAATGGCTTTCTCACTGCGTACTGCATCCATCACTGAGCTCTTGAAAGGTTGGGAGAACAATTCCATAG
>CAZBDB010000175.1:0-3481 GCA_964490655.1 uncultured Candidatus Bathyarchaeia archaeon
AACTGGCTTGGAAAAGTCACCCTATAGCCTTCCAATTCGATCTCCTGCAAAACCACCGTGAATACTAGATCAGGAGCCCACTATGGTTTTAATGTTTTCGCTTTCATTCTCTAAGCTTAGTTCTACATCAGACCAGTAACATATTTAGAGCACGCTACGACATAGATACAGTCTAGCATGGGGAGAAGTCTATGGCGATACATGCTTATGTCCTGTTGACGGTGAAGTCAGGCTCAGAGAGGGAGGTCTCAGAAAGCATCTCCAAATATGATGCTGTTCTTGAAGTTAGCGAGGTGTATGGCGAGTACGATGTGCTCGCAAAGGTAGAAGCAGAGGACCTCGCTCAACTGGACAATCTTCTGACATACAGAATGAGATCAAATCCTAATGTCCTCCTCACCTATACCATGATAATAGCCAAAGCGCATAAGGGCTAAGAATCATGTCAAATGCAGAGCTGGCGAGTATCCTCTATTCTGCAGGTTTCATACTCGTTCTCGGTGGAGTCCTGATCCTAGCCGTGAATATGCTCTTTCGAAAGACTGTGAGAGGAGGAAAAGGAAGAGGTGAGGTCGGAGGAGTCATTCTAATCGGTCCGTTTCCGATAGTGTTCGGCACGAGCGGTCGGATGATGAAGATCATGCTCGCTCTTGCATTTCTGTTCATTGCCGTAATCTTATTAGTGACCTTCCTTCATACTTGATTTGAACAATAAACTATTGGGAATTGCTAGGAGGAATGATGACAGGGAATGGGCGTGTGTAAGATTTGCGGGAGCAGAGATGCATCCTACATCTGCGCACGTTGCGGAGGAATGGTCTGTTCTGGATGCTTTCATCCTGAGCGGGGTCTGTGCTCCATCTGTAAGGATCTAGGACAGAAAGAACGGTTGTTCTCGACGGGAGATCTATCGTCGATCTTCGGCAAGTTGTTCCTCATGGGACCTGCCCTCATATCAGCCGGCATGTTCCTGATAATTTTGGCGTCGATCCTCTCACTACAAGCTGAAGGAGAGTCGGTCTTCATCTTCCCTTTCTTCGTCGGAACCGCAAGCGGGACTCTGGCTGTTGTCCTCACGATTGCCGTCATACTCATCAGCGTGGTAGTCATGTTCTTGCCTTGGATTCTTGGCCCTCGGAGGCTCATGACAGCCCTAGAGAGAATCAGTGGCCTGAAAGAGGAGACGACAGGAATGAGGAAAGCCAGAGGTAGACGAGGAGTTGAGGATTATCTGATAACTCTTAAGATGCCGGGATATGAGGAAGACGACATAGACATTCAAGTCTTTGATGGCGATCTGATTGTGCAGGCTTACAAGCGAGGGAAGGTCTTCGAGAGGACGTATAATCTCCCGAGTGGCTTTGACCCCACTGGATTAGAGTACAAATATGAAGATGATTTCTTGATCATTAAGGTCTCATTGAAACTGAAGGAGAATGCGTGATGTCAGGACTAATCTTCTCTCTACTGTTCGCCGCGGCCTCGATACCGGCTCTCATGGAGCTCTTGAAAAGAGAATTGCGATTTAGAGAGATAGCTAATGGCTCAGGATTACATGGATACGTTGATGAGGATGGCCGCCGTGTTGAGGTCTTCGTGAAACGCGACAAGAAGCAGGTCCAGTTCATACTCCCAGATCTGTCGATCCCTGACGATGTATGCAAGAAGGTCGTTAAGAAACTAGCATCGAAGCTGTACGCCATGATATCCGAGAAGGAGATTTCGCCGGATGATATAACCATCGTTGGGCCTTCCCAGTCTTTCTGTCACTACTGCCTAGAAGCCGTTGGGGAGCTCCTCTTCAGATGCTGGAGATGCGGCGGACTCTACTGTAGCAAGCACCGTTTTCCTGAGGAACATAACTGCCCTGACGGCGGGGCAGCAAGGGTAGCGGCGCCGACCCGTGAGGAGGAACGAGAGAAGAGAAAGCCGCCTTCCAAGATTCTCGTGAAAGAGGCTCCGTGCGGCTAGTCGCGAACATGATTCCATGAGTTCTCTGTTGCTTGATCTAGGCAAATAGTCTTTATTCCTGATCAAGCTGGCCAGAATTTTCAAATAGATATTAAGATGTGCGAAAGATATATTGGGTATATGTTCGGTTATTTTGGGAAAGTCTAGGTGAGATCTATGATTGAAAGAGAGGAGATGCAGGAGATTGTTGGTTCTTACAAGGAACCCATAGGGTTGAATCTTGGTTCTCACTCCGCACTTGATGCTTGGCAAGGCCAGAGGAACTACGCGATAAGGAGCATAATCTACGTGACGAGACCACGCGCGAGGATCTACCTGCAGAACCCAATGGTCGGCAGCCCCGGCGAGGATGTGGCAGATCTTCCCTCGAAGGTCAGGAGAGACATTGTTGTCGTTGAGGACCCAAAGGATATAAAGAAAGAAGACGATTGGAAGGCTGCGATTCTGATTCTGGATAGCTACTCTGACATAGTGAAAAATGCTGATGAACTTGTTGAGCTTGAGTGCATCCAGATCCCCAACCGAGCCTTTTCGGTCTATGTTGGTGGAGACGAGTACTGCAGCATCATCGAGAAGCAGTTCGCGGTTCCGATCTTGGGATCTCGGAAGCTTCTGAAGATCGAAAACCGAGGTGAAGTCGAGCGAGACTATTACTGGTTCGCTGAAAAGGCAGATATTCCCTATCCGAGATCCTACGAGTACGATGTCAACGAGAGCGGGATAAAAATGAAGGAGTTCGTCGACGGACCCTTGTTGATGAAGGCTGAGCACGCTCACAGGGAGTTTGAGAGGGAGTTCATCTTCGCGGCGGACTCGAACGATCTAGAGGAGAAGATTCGGAGGGAAGTCGAGGCTGGCAACCTGACTGAGGAGGGACTTGAGAGAGCTAGAGTTGAGCAGATCGTCCTTGGACCTCATGCGAACTTCAACTTCTTCTTCTCACCTCTGAATGCTGAAGAGGAGTGGGGCGATGTTGATGATGCTTTTGCGAAGATTTACAAGACAACTCTTGAGCAGGCTAGGGCTCATTTGGCGAATGAGTTCCTCTCGATAGATGAAAGGAGGGAGACCATACTCGACGGTGTAAGGAGGCTACCGATCGATGTTCAGCAGAAGATCAAGAAGGTGCCTTCCTTCGAAGTTACATGTCACCTCGCGATGAGCTTGAGAGAGTCGCTGCTGAAGGATGTTCACAGATTTGCTGACGCATTTCTGTTCGCCACCGGAGAGTATGAGCCCCCTGGCATCATAGGTGCATGGTGCCTTCAAACATTGATAACTTGGTCGAAGATTCCAGGCCCGGCTGTTGAGTACGGGTTGTATGATGTGCCCGCTGGCAAAGAGACTTACATGCATGTTCCATATACGCAAGACGTCGCTTTGAGGCACGGAGGCGGAACCAACGTGCATATGGGCATAGGTTCTCAATATGCGAATGCCATGTATCAACGCCGCATGAGCATGGGCGACAGGATAGCACTGGAGCTGAAAAGAGCAATCGCCATGGACA
>CAZBDB010000176.1:0-3477 GCA_964490655.1 uncultured Candidatus Bathyarchaeia archaeon
CTTGAGAAACTAGATTCAGAAATTCTCTTCTAGCGCCTCGCCTGCTAGCTAGCTGCTAGGCTGTATGATAATGCGTTTTTGCGCAACGAGGCTCTGCAGGGCGACTGGGGATATCGTCTACGTGCAAAGACAGGTGGGTCGTCGATCCGTTAGGAACTAGCTAGTTTTTCCTGACCTTCTCTGGACGGCCTCGCTCTCAAGTTCACAATAGATTCAACTTAACGTGCTTCACCGAACTTTGAATGGCGTTCTGTGCCCCTTTGCGACTAACCTTCTATGGATCTCGCTCTTCAAAGCTCCCAATCCTTCTCCTGTCTTCGCGCTGACTGAGAATACGCAATCTTCCACCTCTGAGGGATGTCCGTTGCTTATCCGATACATAAACTCTTCAAGGTTAACGTGTATCTCTTTCTTGTCCGCTTTATCGATCTTGTTAGCTGCCACCAACGGAAGCTCACCTAAAGTCTCTTCTAGGAACTTCACCATCTCCACATCCACGGAGATGAAACCCTTCTTTGCTAGACGCCTTGTCACTTCTAAGAACGTGGATATATCCAGCACATGGACTGCTACAGCTATGCTTTGAGCATTTGACTCAAGGAATTCAATGATCCGATCACTTATCTTGTCCTCCAAACGTTTGGAAGCTCGCATCATCCTACCAAAACCAGGCATGTCTACAAGAACCAAAGGGTAACTCAAAGGATATCTTTGGATTCGTCTCGTAGTTCCCGGCCGCTTACCAGTTGCTGGATCTAACCCTACGACTTCTCTGATGATGCTGCTTTTACCTGCATTAGGCCTGCCTGTAAAAGCCAAATACTCTTCACGCATGCTATGTACCACAATGGACGTATTTCGTAATATCCTTTACCCGGCACAGAACAGAATCCCTAAGCTTTTGGATGCCCAGCCAGCTCACCTTCTGGAGTGTGAAAAATCACAGATATTTAGCACATCAGTAAGGAGTAAGATGGCAGGAAAGATCCCAATGGGAGCCGTCGTACAGCTAATGGAGCGTGTATTGGGAGATTGCGGGCTAGACCTGCCACACCTGCCCTGTCACATAGTGAACGTTGCTTCTTTTTCTGGTATGTGCACTTCTGTTATTC
Source organism: uncultured Candidatus Bathyarchaeia archaeon (assembly GCA_964490655.1). Lineage (GTDB taxonomy): Archaea > Thermoproteota > Bathyarchaeia > Bathyarchaeales > WAQA01 > CAZBDB01. The sequence goes on from CAZBDB010000176.1 coordinate 1,113, forward strand.
CAGATATCTTCTCCGAGAGAGCATAAGCTTGCTCCTCCTCACCGTGGACAAGAAAAGTCTTCTGGGGCTTCACTGTTTTTACCAGTTTTTCGAGTTCGCATTGGTCAGCATGACCAGATAGCCCAATCTGGTCCACTTGCGCTCTTACGGGAATCTTGCTCCCGTTCTCGATTATCTCTCCTTTCTCCTTGGCTATTCTTAACGGACTTTCCGGAGGAAGATAACCTGAGCTTATGAGGACAGAATTTTCCTCGTCAACTGCCCATTCAGTCAGCAAGCGAAGACTTGCACCTGCGTGGCCGAAGCCTGAGGTGCAGATGACTATGGCTGGCTCCTTGATCTGGTTGGTTCTATGAAGATGCTTCACATGTTTGTAGTTGAAGGGATGCTTTTGTTGCTGGATCTCTTCGGTGAAGAATTGCTTATTGCCATTGAAGTGCTGAGCGATTCTGCGCGCCAGCCTGGAGACTGTGTAGACACGATAATCGGGGAGCACACTATCTACCATTGCCTGATCAACTATCTTGGCGATCTCCTGGCTGCGGTGAAAGGCGAATGCCGGAATCAAAACGTTCCCCTCTCTCTCGATCGTGTCGAGAATTCGCTTGAGAAACAGGTCGACCAGTTCGCTTCTCTTCAGCCTAGTTTCCCCACCATAAGTAGTCTCGATGATTAATGCATCAGGATTCTTCGGTAGACTCTCTAGTTCAGCTCCTTCCAGAATCATTGTGTCGTGAAGGCAGAAGTCACCCGTGTAGAGAATTTCTCTGCCGTCACCTTGGATACCGATCATCCTAGCGCCGGCAACATGCCCGGCTGGATACAGTTGAATTGACATCCCAGGCAGGGCGACAGCCTCTCGAACCCACCATGATCTCCTGATGTTTTCTACATCCTGACGGCTGTATGGGAAATTGTTTCCTTTCATATGCTGTATCTTCACCATGTCGCGTAGAAGATCAGCCGTGATTTCTCGCGTCATCCCAGATCCAACTATGACAGGATTGCCGCTGGCTAAGCTCAGCAAGTTGCCAGAGTGATCTAGATGAGCGTGACTGATGACGAATACGTCAAAGTCGTTGGGAAGGCCGTTAGAAGTCTCGTCTCCGACCTTGATCCCGTAGTCCAGGGCGATTCTAGCATCGTCAGTCTCGACGGCTATGCAGGAGCCGCCTACCTCTGCTACTCCTCCATGGAATTGAATGTTCATACCTTTACCTCCTTTTTTTGAAGACGTCAGTTGTTCTTGGGGATCGGATGAGAATATTCCTTTTCCGACTCTAAGAAAGCTACAGCAAGAAACTGTATTGACCGCGTCTTTTTGTTGCCACGTAAGAGCGTACCAGTCGTATATTAAGTTATTGATAGGCAGTAACCCCATCTAGGCATTTCTGCATGCATGCATAGCTCTGCCGAAGTGAAAAGAAGATAACACAATCATAGTGTTATGTTGGATCAGATACTCAGAAGATTCCTGAGACAATGATTCTGCAGCACTTATACCTACTCTTCTTTTCCGATTGTCTCGATCTCTATGGATTTCTGGTCAACTTCCGCCCTCAGATCAAGGTATATTAAGTATTATGAGAATAATACAGTGAAGATGAATGGCACGACCGGATTTTCTACCAAAGTGAAATCGATCTTGTCTTGCACTTTCATATAGTATGTCAAAAGAGAACGAGAGGTGAAATGTTGAAATGACAACAGAGTTAGAGGACGAGGAGCTTATCGAGAAGGCGGAGTTGATTATGGCGGTTAGGGGTTACGAAGAGGAAGACAGACACAAATGGGAAAAAGGAATGGACCTTGTCGCTACATCCCCCTCTTCTAGTGACGAGATATTATTGCGTGTTATGACTGACCCAGAATCAAGATCTGGAGCCGTAGGTGTGGATGTTGTTAGGGAGGCGATTGAGACCATGAAGCAGAGGAAATATGGAAAGAGCATTCTCATTAGCAGGAGGTTTACCGAAGCAGCAAAGAAGGAGTTGAGACAAGAAGGCGTTCAGATGGTCTCGGAGGAGATCGCACCGCGGTTCAAACCAGAGAGGCTGTATCTGGCAATGCAGAAGTATATAGATGATTTGTGCCAAGCCAAGTGCGGTTGCATACCAAAGCAGGAGTCTGATTGCCAAGGCAGGGATTCTGAGGGCCATTTTTCCTGTCAGATCAGGCTGATCAGCGACAATGCATCATTGCATTTTGAGCGCGGCTGGAAGAACCTTTTGCAAAGAGATTTTGAACGACTTATAAAGATTAGCAACTCCACAAATGACGATGAAGGTGCTTAGATATGTCCCTGCAAATGCCCCGTTTTGATACAGCCAAAAGAGAAAGAGATTGTTCCTTCTTTGGTTTGACA
>CAZBDB010000177.1:0-3455 GCA_964490655.1 uncultured Candidatus Bathyarchaeia archaeon
CAGACGGTTACGTTTAGCTATTCAAAAGCCCAGATAGTTCCGTAAGGAAGTAGTGAGTTTTTTATTCTGCGTGATACATAGTGCAAGCAGCAAACCAAATAACAATCATTCCGGGGGTATCCGGCATCAGCACTGAACTGGTGGGTAGAAGAGTTCTCGTGACTGGTGGAGCAGGCTTCATAGGCAGCCACCTAGTAGATGCCTTGATGGAACGTGAGGCTTTTGTTACGGTTTTGGATGACCTGAGTAATGGGTCACTAGAGAATCTCTCTATATGGTTGAAGCATCCGAATTTCAATTTCATCAATGGAGACTGCCTGAATAGGGAAGACATTGAAAAGGCAATTAGGCGTTGTGAGATCGTCTTCCATATGGCCGCCAACCCCGATGTTCGTGTTGGGGAGACAGATACAAGAATACATCTAGAACAGAACGTAATCGCCACCCATAATCTACTCGAGGAAATGCGGAAGAGCGAGACAGCCAATTTCATAGTCTTCGCCTCCACATCTACCGTATACGGGGAGACTACAGTGATCCCGACACCTGAAGATTATGGGCCTCTCAAACCTATCTCCCTATACGGAGCTTCGAAGTTAGCATCTGAAGCATTCATATCAGCCTACTGTGGCATGTTCAACATGAAAGGCATAGTTTACCGCCTAGCAAACATTGTAGGCCCGAGAAGTCGCCACGGTGTGATCTGGGATTTCATCCAGAAGCTCATGGCAAACCCTCAAGAGCTAGAGATCCTAGGTGATGGAACGCAGACAAAGGCGTACCTCTTGATCGACGATTGCATAGACGCCATGCTCTTAGGGCTAGAGAAAGCTCAGGAAGATTTCGAGATCTTCAATGTAGGGCCCGAAGACCAAGTCAACATAGGAACAATCGCAAAGATTGTAACCGAGAGTATGGAGCTGAGAGATGTCAAGTTCCGCTACCGGATTGCAGCTGAAGGCGGGAGAGGCTGGAAAGGAGATGTGAAGATCATGCTCTTAGAAGTCTCGAGACTGAAGAAACTAGGGTGGGAGCCGAAGCATAACAGCTTCGAATCAGTCGTCGAAGCATCAAAACAGATTCTGAGAGAGATGGGCTATCGCAAACAGTGATTGACGCTATCATCAATCAGTTCTAAGCAGAGCGGAGATTACGCGAGTGATTGTGAGAGAAACAAAGGGATTCGCAGATTCGTCCTGCCTTGCTCTCAGAATCTACTATAAACAGAGATTTGCCCATATCTGCACGGCTTATTCACGATCGAACCTCTTTCGTCCCTATGATGAAAGATCGCACAAAGTGCGGAAATCGTTGAGATTTCGAGACATTCCCCCGAGAATGCACAGCCTCGGTGTGAGCCATTTGACTCGGTGAGCGTTCGTTTCTTGTCTGTAGGAAGGACCGATCTAATCCAAGCAGTGATGAGGCGGATCTCAAGTATCTGTTCTCGTCATCCGTCCAAACGTTGCCCTTATTTTTCAGCAAAAGTTCATTTTCTGTCATGTTTTCTTATTTTAGGGGCCTATTGGACATTTATACACTCGAGTGTCAGCCGAAGTACTACAAAGCGTACAGAAACTTAAATCATAACAAACATGAAAATATCAATCCGTGACGCGTAGCCAATTTGATGTGAATATGTCTAAATGGAGCAATGTTGATGATCGCGGTCGACAGCGAATTGAATAGGAGACTTGAAGCTTCGACTCACGCCGAGGACCTCAAATTCAGGCTGATAACTGTCGAGCTTCTTCGAACTGCGAAAAAGCGCTATACTTATCGTCAGCTTTCAGAGGAGACGAATCTCCCGGTAACGGTCCTAAGCAGGTATGCCAAGGGGCATGTTCTGCCGAACAGCGAGAGAGCTAGAGAGCTGTGGACTACCCTTTCGAAGATGGTCGGCTTGGGAACTGAGCTTCATAGAAGAATCAAGTTCAACAGTGATGGATACTTTGACAATACGTCGATCGTGGGAGACATAAGCATACTCAGACAAGCTGCCAACTACGCCCTAGCAAAGTTCGCCGGGAGGAGGGTAACGAAGGTTCTGACAGCTGCTGTTGATGGTGTTCCCTTGGCTACGATGATAGCGAACTGTCTGGGCGTAGACTTGGTTGTGGCTAAGTCCAACAAAGAGGTCGGGGTCTCGTCATTCTTGGAGGAGACTTATGTTTTGAACGGTTCCGGAGTTACTATGACGATCTATATACCGAAGAGTAGGATTAAGAGACGGGACAGCGTCCTGGTGGTAGATGACACAATAAAGAGCGGGGATACTCAAGCAGCCCTTGTGGAACTCGTCCATAAGGCTAGGGCTGAGATATCCGGTGTGTTCTCTATGATAGCTATGGGCAACGCTTGGGATGAGAAGCTGGATCTACCTGAGAATTGCCCCGTCGAAATATTACTGAGACTGAATCCTCCCAAACGATGAATGCTGACCCTCAAAAGAACGTCTGACGTATCTACTGTTCCTGACGAATCTGATTTTCTCAATTTCAGAGTGCCAGCGCGGAAACTTCTCGGGTGGCAAGCTTAAGTCATACGGAGCTCAAAAAGATTATAAATTCCTGAAGAGTATTAGAGCTTCACATTTTACGAACTTGAAGGTGTCTATATGGTTCAAGTATTGGGAATTGTCGGGAGCCCTCGCGTTGGAGGGAACACCGAGCTTCTCGTCACCGAAGCCTTGAAGGCTACTGAGGAAGAAGGCGCCGAAACAGAGCTGGTGAGACTGGCGGGTAAAGAGATCAAATCATGCGATGGATGCGTGAGCTGTAGGGAAACGAAGAGTTGTCACATAAAGGATGACTTCGCTCCCGTCTTCGAGAGAATGGTTAAGGCCGATGGGATTATCATGGCCACACCGGTTTACTTCAGCTCTGCAACACCGTTGATAAAGGCTCTTATCGACAGGGCTGGTTACCTTTCCATAGCTAGAGGAAGGGTCTTTGAGAACAAGGTTGGGGGCGCTATGGCAGTTGCAAGGAGAGCTGGACAGAACTTTGCCTTCGCTCAGTTACTTTTCTTCCTCCTTCACCAAGGGATGATCGTCCCAGGCTCCACTTACTGGAACATCGCGTTCGGCAGAAAGAAGGGCGACGTATCCGATGATGAGGAGGGCTTGGCAACAGCAAGGAACTTTGGGAAGAAGATGGTCTGGCTCATCAGGAAGATCAAAGGGTTGGCATAGCTCGATCCATTTTTGAATGAAAAATCTTATTTACTTCTCCTTTTTTACGTTAAGGATCGAGGAGAGGTGTCTTGGAGGCGTACGTTCTAATTAGCGCTCAATCCGGGAGGCTTTGGGAAGTAGCGGAGGGTGCACGGAAGATTCAAGGGGTGAAGATGTCTCATGCCGTTACCGGTCAGTATGATGTCATAGCATTCGTCGAGTTCGTTCGCATTGAGGAGTTGAGCAGGATCATAGATGCCATTCAATCAATCGACGGAGT
>CAZBDB010000178.1:0-3440 GCA_964490655.1 uncultured Candidatus Bathyarchaeia archaeon
CCCATAATTAAAGCCTTGTTGAAAAATGTTATTTGCTCAACGTCTTGGAGCTGGCTAAACCAGAAAAAGAACACCGACAACAACATTCGATAGAGAGTGTATACAGCTAACCAGGGAAGAATGACTTAAAGTTTGCGCCGCTACGTAACCTCTATCTCCTCAGCCGCCTGCTCCTCGATCAAGATCCGAGCGTTCTCAATAGGAAGCGAAGCTACATCCTCAGGCTTAAAAGGTCCATAGGTCCTCATATCAACCCCAATGATGGCGGGGATCTCCCTGAGAATCCGGACCATAACGTTCTTCGACTTAACCTTCTCCTCAACCTTTGACAGACGCCCCTGCAAAATAGTGTCCAAGACACCGAGATAAGACTCAGTGGAAGGCAGAGTCTTCTCATAAAGGCTCGTCTCCTGTTCAGTCAAAGAAGTACCGGGCACAATCCTTCCGGCCGAAACCAAACGCATAATCTTCTCGTAACGAGCCCGAACCAACTCCTCCGTCAACCTTGAAACCTTCTCCCTCTCCTGCAAAAGTAGCCTACCTCTAAGCGTCTTCTTGTCAAGCATCCTCCCCTCCTCCTTAATCGCGCTTATGTAGTCGGCCAACTTGGCAAAGAAATCCCTAGGAAGGGCTTGAATCTCCTCGGACTCTTTCTCCTTCCGCCAAGCCTCGTACAACTCATCATACAAGCGCTAAGCCACCTCCGCTAAGCCCTTACAGAGAAGAAGCACTGCAGCCGCCATCGGCAACTCAACCCTCTCATCCCTGAACGGGCCGAATGATTCCTCCCCCAACCTAAACTCAGGGGCCTCCTCAACAACTATTGTGGCTTCTCCTTCTTTAAATGCTACCGCCTCCTTGAACGGATCGAATCTCCCTATGTCTGGGGTTGAGAACTCAACTTTCATCAAACCCGTCTTCCCATGCAACGAGTTGGTCAGACGGATCAAACGATGAATATCCGTCGTCACAACCGTGTCGACACTAGCGGATTGCGTCTTCAAAGCTTTCCGGATAATGGTCTTCCAGTTTTCGGGCCCAACCCCTTTCACTAGATTCCACGGACCACCAGAATCCCAACTCTTCAGGATGAGAGCATTATTGCCGATCATTGCGTCCACAACCCTCTTCTTCAATCCCAGACTCACCAGATCATCCCTAGACGAGTTCTTCAGAAACTCGGAGACTCCCTTTGCGATTCGCCCCCGCCACCCGAAATCATCCAATCTAGGACCGGACAACATACCCCTTCTTTGGGTAGCTCCCTTCAGCCCGTGAAACTCCGCCTCAAGACCGGTGCCAGTTATGTAATCAACTATCTCCTTCCTACCCATCGAGTCCATCTCCCGAATCTCCTCCCTCTCCACATGAACGTGATACCCGCGATGCCCACTGAAGGACACTATGACATCATTCAAAGCGAATCCGAAGTCCTCCGTCAACATCCCTACAAGCTTGACAGTCTCCTGTTTTGCTGATTCTAAGCAAACCTCGCAGGGCCACGTCTTTTCATCGAAGGACCGACCCTTACAGACGGGACACGCCTCAGGTGCGACACCCTTTCCAGAGAAGCCGCAGCCCTTACAAGTCCATCTGTCATGAACCTTACCGCAATCGGTCGGGATGTGGTCTGCATCTATATCAAAATACAAGTCAGCCCCCAACCAACCCTTGCTCTCCATCTTCTCCTCTGGAGACTCATAATAGGCGGTGGAGTAATAGGCGTGCAGAGGAACATTTCTAGCAAGGAAGGATCTAAGCTCCTCCGCGTCACTGAACCCTTTATGCCTGACCATAACAGACCCGTTGAAGAGGAGGACGCCAAACTCCCTCCGTTCGATCGATGAGGGAGCCTCGATCCTGTAGGAATCTTTATCATAGAACTGATGAAACTTGTCGCGAACAAAAGCTTTCGTCTTCGCGTTCATGTCTGACCAGCGGGAACTGCCGTCTTGATCATTCTCAGCCTTAGCCGATAATAAGCCAATGGGTGGCGAACCCTCTCGCACAGATCATCTGTTCCAGGACAGATACCATGGGTGCGCAATGTAGCGCAGCTCGGCGGCTTGTAGCTAGTTCGAGAACCCCTAGAGCCCGCTATATGCTCAACCTGATACCTCGTCATCCTCTCATTGAAGTCTGCGGAAGAACGGAAGAGGTCGATAACCTTCTCGGAGGGTACGCCTACACTTAAGAGAAACGATACCAACGCGAATCGCCCAAGATGGGAGAGATGCCTACCAGACGCAGCAGCGTCATACAGCTGCCTTATGCAAGGAGGGAAGGCGGCGTTGACAGCGGTTTTCGGCAGCTCCTCAAACCGAGTCTTACCGGCCTTTAACGCGTATACCTGAACCAGCCTATCCACGCGTTCGATCACGTTCTCAGGCAACATGGGTCGGACTCTCACTCGTAACTTTGCTTCGACATGTTTGCGCACTTCCTCTTGAAGAAGACGGGCAATCTCTCTTTTCGACAGATAGACACGACCATCTTTTATTACTCGATTCACGAGCTTCCATTCCTTCTCGCGCAAGCTCTCTGCATTCTGCAAGAAGTCAATAAAATGAAGCGTGAAACCGTAGCCTCCAGAGCTGAACTTTCCCTTAGCCCTTTTAACCCTCCACTTGACTGAGCCTGCTATGTCAAGTATCTTCACGTCGTCCTCAAATCTCAGCAGATTGTAAGCTCGCCTCGCCTCTGCTAGAGCGTACCGCCGCCTCATATAGTCATTATTCGTTGCCGCAGCCGTCATCACCGCGACCGGAAAGGAGGATATCTCGATGTCTTCGTCTCTTTCGCGATAGCTCACTTCAGGCGGGCTGTTCAACAGTGCCTCTTCTATCCGGTTCTCAGCTCTATCTAGAATAGGCTTGAGCTCAGGATTTGCCAGGTTCTCTATTCTCAAATCTAGGAGCTTGATGTACTCAGCAGCCTCAGAAGTGAACGGATATTTGGCCAGATCGATTTTGGTGAGTACAAGTCTCACCCCCAAGATCTAAGACTTTCTATTCAACCTCTATACGGGGAGCCAGATAGTATGCCAATTTTCCTTCGTACTGCTGCTTGAAGTCGAGCCGAATGGGCATATCAGTTGAGAACTCGATAGCAACAACGTCGGATGTTGCTCCAGCGGCTTTGACAATTTCAGTGAGATAACTCAAGCTGAAGGTAGCTTTGGATGGTTCCTTTGATTCTACGGACAGAAGTGCGTCGCTTCCCTTCTGCATCTCGATGTTGGCGCCCATCAGGTCTCCCTTGGCGTTCATCAGTATATTTTCACCGTCCGTTTCAATCCTGACGTGGTCACTAACCAAGGCGACATCGTCAAGGGCTTGGCGCAATCCCTCGGTTGTAAGCGTGGCCCTTGCGTTGAAAGTGATATTCGGGGTTGGAATTTCCTCTTCAGTAGCCTCCAGAGTAGGCATGTTGAAGGATCG
>CAZBDB010000179.1:0-3421 GCA_964490655.1 uncultured Candidatus Bathyarchaeia archaeon
GAATAGCAATTGAGAAAGAAAGCAGCGTAAATCGAACAGGCGTCGAAGTGATCTGTAGACAGCTTAGCGGAGCCAGCGCTATGTTGCTGGTGTAGAACACACTTCGATAGCGAGGACTAGATGGGAGTTATGGACCCTCTTGACGCGGTTTTTGGGAAAGATTTCACTCGTAAAAACAATACTCCCTAGGGTATTCTTCCAGAGCCACGTTCTCTCTTGAACCATCAATTTGCGAATGATCTCTACTCCCAAATTCAATACCCCTATCCCCCCTCTCTTGGATCATGATTTTATGGACGATTTCTACCCACAAAATCGATACCCCCTATATTTTTCCTGCCAGCTGGCCGTTGTTCTCAGTGGCATTCTCATGCTTGCTCGCCTGTTTGGGGTATCTGTCTTTTGGTGCGTTCACCGTGCGTATTGACTCCGGAACAGCTGCTACTCTGGAGTCTGATGGTTGAACGGGGTTAGAAATTGGTGAGAGGCGATGGTCCGTCGCTTTCAAGCGATCAGGTCTGTGAAAGACCACACTTACGGGCGCTAGATGGGGTTATGCGCTCTCTTGGAACGTGAATTTGCTGACGATTCCTACTGTTGAATTCGATTGTCCCCTCCATCTTCTGTCTTTGAGAAATCCCGGCGTCGAGGTCAAGGACGGGCCTCTCTGATCAGATTCTCTTCTGGGACAGGATTCCATAATGGCCAAATGCGATCAGAGAGGCAAAACACACCTGTGAAGTTAGGCATAGTGTGGGTGCAACCGACCATGTAGTCGGCGAGACTGCTGGCGTAAGAGCTGAATGGAGTGTTGAGGTCACAGAATAAAGCAAAAGGGCGACTTGGGGAACGACTGGTGGGAACTTGACAGCCTTACGCCTGACTACTTTTAATCTCACCGAGGCCGGAACACATTTTCCATTGGACCAGACGATGATACTTTCAAAATACATATCTCAGTTGGTCAATCATGGCCCTTCTTAGAGGCTTACTGGGGCTTTGACTACATCAAATGGGAATGCTGGGATGACTAACACACCTTCAACATGTATCATCCGCACCCTTCTTTTCTTGGGGCTCTGATTTATGAAGGAACGGAGCTAAGTCTATGCCTAGAAGTTTCAACGGCAAAGATTCCAACGAGCAAGATGGAAAAGTAGAAAAGAATCACAGGTAAGGCTTGAGGCACTCTTTCCACTCCTGAGGTATACAATGAATAGCAGAGACATGCCCCCATGCATGTTGCAGAGAACAATCCGATGAAGTGGAACCAATTCTGGCTAGGAGCCTTCTTCTGACTGAGGGGTCTTACAAGTTTTGCAAGAGTCAACCCAACGGAAACGATGGGAAAGAGAGTGGTGAACATGAAGAATAATGAATTTTCAAAAGGGAAAGTGGACATTAGAGAAAAGGGATAGAAGGGATTGCGCGTTATGTATGCTATAAATCCTTCAAGCGGCGGTTCATGAAGTGCATTGAGCATCGAGACTAGTGAGAAATGGTAGATTGCTAGCATCCAGATTACGTGACTGATAAAGCAGGCGCTCCCTATTTTTGCCCAGAAAAAAGATTGTGGGTATCTAGTTTCCATCTCAAGTTTCCTAGGTCTATAATGAAAAAGGATGAATCCAAGTATTATGATGAGGGCAATCCCCAACATCTGACTACGCCTAGCTGCGTCAAACAATATGTTGCAGACTCGTGTAAATAGCTTATGAATTGAGAATCTGTTCTTGTGCTTCATAGGTAATATCACTGAGAGTCAGCTTCTCACCAAGGTCCCTCATCGCCCAGTGCTGCAAATTCTTCCACAGGATAACCCCCGAAGAGAGCAGCAGTCAAAATGTAGTGCTACACTACACTGCCATGACGGTAGCGGCATGACGGTAAAGGCAGGACAAACCTTAGTAAAAGGGAGAAGATAGTTCATTAAGCCTCACTGGACAATCTCTACAGATTTCTCGGGGATAGCAGAGATCCGGCTGGCTAGCGCGCGCTAATCTGATGGTCACTAGGGAGACCCAGAAAGGTATCCATAGGGGATTAGAGAACCTAAGCACGCTCTAGGGAAAAGCTAGTGGGATAGCAAGGTCGTCACCAGAGCTAGGTAGCCTGAACGCGAGTTCCCTCAAAAGGGAGGTTTTCTTTGGCGCATGCTACGGCAGGTCTATTCCGGTAGTTTGCTCCAGAGCTTCAGGATCTCTTCACTTGCATTCACGGACCCTAGGAACTCGATCATCTTGGAGTGGAGCCGCTCGGCGACTTCGTGTTTCTCCTGATAGAGGTTCTTGGTTTGAGTCGGGTCTGTTTCTAGGTGATAGAGTTCTGGTTCCATCTTCCTTCCCAGTTCATCCGTCCCAGAGACGTCGGATCGCACGGCCAAGAGGGCCCATTCCTTAGAGGTCACGGTCATCGTACGAGTGTTCGTATGGGCTCCCTTTCGAGGAACGAGACCGGCTGCGCTGACGACAATCTCATGTTTCCTCTCCGCTTCACCTCTGATCACCGGCAGAAAGGATGTTCCCTCCACCGCTTCGGGTATCTTCGCCTTGGCCAGATCGAGTATTGTTGGCATAATGTCTGGGGGCTGGACAAAGGCTTCGCAGCGCCTCGGTTCAATTCTCTCTGAGTCGGGCATCCTCATCATAAGAGGTATGTGAGCGACCTCCTCGTAAATGTGGGGTCTCTTCCCTAGGTAACCGTGTTCACCTTGATAGGAGCCGTGATCCGTCGTGAAGATGACGGCTGTATTCTCGAATAAGCCCATATCCTCTATCTTCTCAAGCAGCTTCCCGACCCATCGGTCAACCAGCGTAACCTCGCCAGCGTACAGCGCCCTCAAATGTTTGAGCTCCTCAGGCGTCAGATTTGAGGCTAATCGTTGAAAACTTGTGAATGATGTTGGGTATTCGCGGATGTACGCACCTCCCATTACATCTCCGCCCTCCCAGTCGGGATCGTACATGTCCACATACCAATCTGGTGGGTCCCAAGGTTCATGAGGGTCGAAGGTGTCGATGTGAAGGAAGAACTTCTCATGTTTGTCATAGTTCATTTCAAGCCACTTCACGGCCGCGTTCATGGTTTGAGCAACGAAGTAGTCGCTCTCGTAACGGCGTAGAGAGACATTTCTCAGATACTCGGTTCCAAAAGCGCTCTGCCGTTCAACCGAGTCGCTGGTTGGGTTCGTCATGTATCTGTCGTGCTCTTGGCCCCTTATCCACCACCATCCATCGAAGCCTCTATCAAAGTAGTGGGTGTCTCTGATCATGTGATATGTGTCCACGATAAGCATAGTTCTGTACCCAGATTCCTTGAGAGCTTGGGCTAGAACGATCTCATCTCTTGGGAGAGGCTGCCAGCCGGCGCGAATGAACGTGTACTTGCCGGTGAAGAGGTCTGTCCGATGGGGAATCGTCGG
>CAZBDB010000180.1:0-3392 GCA_964490655.1 uncultured Candidatus Bathyarchaeia archaeon
TGTACATTCCGTTCAACAACCTCTTCGACGCAGCCAAGTCTGTCTCCGAGATTCTCAGAGAGAGGATGACCCCGACCGCGATGGAGTTCGTAGAGAAGGACGTGATCATTGAAGCTGAGAACCGCACTGGGAAGAGCATGCCACATCACGACGCGGAGGCGTACCTGATCATAAGGATAGATGGAGACAAAGAAGAAGACCTCTACGAGGACGCAGAAGGCATCTCAGAGGTCTGCCTCCGAAATAACGCAGTTGATGTCTTGGTCGCCGATACAAAGGAGAGGCAGGACAGAATATGGGATACGAGGAGCATCTTCTATGAGGCGATCGTGAAGAGCAAGATAGCTGATATCGTGGATGCAGCCGTCCCGCCTAGCAAGATACCCAAGTACATAATGAAGGTGCGGGAGATCTCCGACACATACGGAGTTAGAATCCTAAGTTACGGACATGCAGGGGATGGGAACATACACGTTCATCCAATCAAAGATGAACTAAGTGATGAAGAGTGGAACGAGAAGCTCCCTAGGATTATGACTGAACTCTACAAGGAGGCCGCAGCTTTAGGCGGCACCATCTCGGGTGAGCATGGGATAGGTTCGGCGAAAAAGAAGTATCTCTCTATCTGTGTCGATCAGGATGAGCTAGAGCTTATGGAGGAGATCAAGAGAGTCTTCGATCCGAACAACATATTGAATCCTGGGAAGATCTTTGACCTCCCTTAGCTTTGCGCGCTTTTCTTTAGGTCTTTCAGCTTAGACAGCTACAGCAGAGCCGACTTCGCTTGTTCCCCCAACCACTCTTTTGGGTGTGTGTTAGTTAGCTTTCCTTTGCAATCTCCTTGTGCCAGTCTACGGCAGCTTCGAAGTCCATTAGGGTTTTGAGTTCCTCTTCCAGTTTGCTCGGCGTGATGACGATGAGCCATCCCTTATTGTAAGGGTCTTCGTTCAGCATCTCAGGCGAGTCTACGATCTCTTCGTTTACCTCTTCGATTTTGCCGCTTAGTGGGGCAACAAGGTCTGACACTGCCTTCACAGATTCCAGTGTTCCGTATGGTTCATCTTTTTCAAGTTCGTCTCCTTCACTTGGGAGTTCAGCGTAAACTACCTCGCGGAGCTGTTTCTGGGCATAATCGGTTACCCCGATCCTCGCCTTTTTCCCTTCGGTCTTAACCCAAGCGAAATCCTTAGAGTAGTACAGTCCCTCAGGAACCTCGTAGTCTTCAACCTTAACCATTACCCTTCACCTCGATGGGGATAATTCACCATCTCGTGTTTTTAAAATTAACTGTGGCTCCCAGAAGATTTCGCCATTAGAGGAGTCAACTCTTTCGTTTCTCTCTGGGATTGGATACAGTTCTAATCGTACCTCCTTTCATGTCCCAGAAGACTACGTCATTCTCATTCTACCGTTCAACATAGACATCGAGGAGTGATGAAGACTCCTCGCTGGTTTTTTGCTTGATACAAAGCAGCGATATATATCTTGATCCCTATTCTCCAAAAGTATTTACGTCACCAGACTTTAATCTCTTAACTCAGTTCAAGACCTATTATGGGTGGTCGATTATGGAAAAGGAATGTCCCAACCTCGAAGCCAACTTGAGAGACTGCGTATGCACATACTCATGCAGTACTAAGGGAAGATGCTGCGAATGCCTAAGAAACCACCGAAGGCATGGAGAATTGCCTGCATGTTACTTCCCGCCTGAAGTTGAGAGAACCTACGACAGATCCATACGCAGGTTCATTGCGCTCCACAGGTAACATTATACAAGGAAACCGAATGAGAATACTCAAGGAGACGGCTGGCGAAGTAAACACGGAAGCAAAGCCCGCTGGAACAGAGAGGTTTCGAAGGCCCGTAGAGATAGAAGAAGCTGGAGAAACACGAGACACATAGAAGCGCGCTAATATCAAAGGCTAGAGGATATACTGCCTTGCCTGACAGGAACACGCAGTTAATACCTGTACATCCGGAAGCAGCAATCCTCCTAAAGAGATCAACCGAGAGGGTCCTCGTTATCTCGGACCTTCACATAGGCTGGGAGGTAGCCCTTGCAAAGGAAGGCTTTCATATCCCGTCACAGACGCCGAGGTTTTTGAAGAGGCTGAGACGGCTAATAATGACGCAGAAGCCCACCAGGCTCATCGTCACAGGGGATGTGAAGCACACCATCGCGAGGATAGAGATGGAGGAGTGGCGTGATGTTCCGAGCTTCTTCGAGCAGCTCAGCCAGATCGTCTCTAAGATTCAGGTGATACCTGGAAACCACGATGGGAACCTTGAGCCCCTCCTGCCAGAGAACATAGATATTCTACCGTCTACAGGAATAATCTTCGGGGATACCGGCCTCTTCCATGGTCACGCACGCCCTCCACCAGAGATGCTGAAGTGCAGAAGCCTAATCATGGGCCACGTTCATCCCGTCGTCACGTTCAGGGATCCAACAGGCTTCCGGATAACGAGGCAAGTCTGGGTCAAGTCCAAGTGTAACGCTTCAGAGCTGGCCAGATTCATCCTTAGGCGAAGCGGAACAAAGAAGGTGAAGGACCCGGCGGAGACCTTAAGAGATAAATTCGATGTCGATCTGAGAGTGTCAAATCTGTTCATAATGCCCTCGTTCAACGACTTTCTCGGGGGCCAAGCAATCAACAGGACCAACGTAGGCCGGGGAAAGAAGTTTAGAGAATTCATAGGACCGGTCTTTCGATCTAGGAGCATAGACATTGAAGAGGCTGAGGCAAGTCTTTTAGACGGAACCTTTCTTGGAACGGTTAGCCAACTCAGAGCGTTCAGCTAAACGGCCATTGTTCAATCTTTTGCGGTAAGTTTTCAGAACTCTCGGCTTTCATATTGGTTTGTGATGTGTTCTTTCAGATCAAGATGGGCATTCAGGTTGTAAAGAACCTTTTTTCCGGCATGGTTGACAGAAACGATTAATACGGGAGGGAGAACGTTCTTTTGAGAATCTTCCATGAATAAGCCTTCCGAGATTAAGCTGTTAAGAAGTGTTTGTGAAGATGCGAAGCAGAAAGGGAAGATAACAGGCACCCACTTAAGTAGGCTCAATGACGTTTTTGGCCACCGTTTCGTGAACTCTTGGAACACCGTTAAAGAGAGAAGGGTCAAGAAGTACACCTTTAGGCCGAGTGGCCGAACTGTCTGGATAGTCGTCGGCCGAAAGAAGGAATACCTTGTCATGCCAGCGGCCGACTTCTGCTCATGCGACGACTTTTACTACCACGTGATGGATGGAGTGGCTCACTTATGCTATCACTTGATAGCTCAGAAGATAGCTGATTCTCTTGGATGGTACGACCTAATTAAAGAGAGAGATGACCACTACGATGCACTCATGGCTGAGTGGAAGAAAGTACACCTTAAATAGA
>CAZBDB010000181.1:0-3378 GCA_964490655.1 uncultured Candidatus Bathyarchaeia archaeon
TTTGGGAGAAAATTGTTGGTGTGCCCCTTTTGCTGTTCACCGAATGTTTTATAATTTGTGAAGTGTTAACTTAATGCAGAGCCTTTGAAGAGTGATTCTCAGTGCCGGCCAAGAAGATGCGTGTAGAGGTCTACGATGAGCTTGGGAATCGTTATACAATAACCTTTGAAGGCCGTGTCACGAGAGATAAAGCTCTGCGCATATTTGATATGGTCGAATTGCTCGGTGGGATGCCAACGGTGGAGCCTCAACTGGAACGTAGGAATCTACTTTCCAAGGTCGAGAAAGTTCGCTATATAGTAGAGAGGCAGTTTCCGATAACTTGGTTCAACGCAAGCGAAGTTAAATCCACTTACGAAGATGAGCTGGGCGAACCCATCGGTCTGAGCACGCTCTGCACGTACTTATCTAGACTTGCGGATCGCGGAATTCTCCTAAAAAGCCGAAGGTCAAAAAGGGTTCAATATAGACTTGCCACAGCACGGTTTAAGGGTATGCTGGATTTAAAAGAGCTCAAGTAGCCGCGGAATTAGTTCTTGATTTCTTTAGTATGTTCAACATCTCGCCTTTTATTCGGTAGGTGTACGGTAGCCGATCTGTCCTCCGCTCTGCATAACCCCGAGCATATAAAGACTTCATGAGACGCCCTGTGTGCTCCCTCGTAAGATCAATCTCTTCCCTTATCCTGTTAGCCGTCTTCTCGCCTTCAGTTGCTAAGATCTCTAGGACTCTAAGCTCGGTGTCGGTCAATCCAGACAAAGCGGCGTCCTTCGTTATCGGTATCGCTGCTTGGATCCGTTCGCCCACGCCAGCTTCCTTTCCTCTGGAGGACTCTAGCAACGCGATCTTCTTTTCATCTTCTAACTGTTGCGACATCAGCCGTTCCACCCTTTTAGTTAGTTCATCGGTCTCAGCTGAGAGTCTGACCACACTATCAGAAGCGCTACTCAATCCATCTCTGATCCCGTCCAGTTCGCCTCTAAACTCCTGGAACATTTTGGAGCCTCTAGTTTCCGAGGATAGAGATTCGACCGCTTGTGAGACGGAGCGTATTCTGTCTCTCTGCTTCTGGAGATCCGCTTTGAAACTCAGGATCACATGCCCTACGATATCCTTGGCCTCAACATACCTTTTGGATATCTGTTTCATCTTCCTGAAATATACGAAGATGATGCCAGAAGTCAATAGTGATAAAGAGGCCGACACTAATAACGTTACTTCCATCATGCTTGCCGCCGTCACGATACTGCAACATGTGATATCACAAGTATACTGTGACGTCACAAATAAAGCTTTCTCACACGTGACGCGGATCACATCACAACACTATTAGCTTCGATGATGTTGACAACAGAGAGAAAGAGGCGAGTCCTTAGGTGTTTAGGAAAAAAGGAGAGAAATAGGTCCTTAATCACCACCGCCTTTCTACGAATATTGTGTGCGATTTGTGATCTGGGGCTGTGATATCACAAGTCACGCCCTTGTCGATATGCTTCTGGGGTCGGCTAGTTTGCCTAAACCTTCCTCTAGTTCTTGCTGCAGCACCGTTATGATCCTTTTATGTTCTTCGCTTATTTCCCCATCCTTCACGATCGCTGTGTAGGTCTCCCTATATGTTTGGAGCTTGTTTGCTAGTTCCATGTATGGCTGCAGCTGCGGGCTCTCGAGGATTCCCAAGTAGCCTAGCAGTATTACTGTGTACATCGCCTTGATGATGTTCTCTCTTGCTTGTCTTAGTGTTCTGTTAAATGCGCCCCTACTAACACCTGTCTTCAGAAGTCTCAGTTTCGCCTTCTCCCTGTATAGCACCTTTTTATCCGTTATTTTCTCTGCTAAAACATCAATTAAAAAGGTTTCTACTTGTGTATTGGTCAAATTGCTGCTTTTTGCCAATATCTTGGCGATTGGATCGCCCGTTATGCTTATTATCCACCTCTGAACGTCCGCCTTGAAGCTCAAAACATCCAACTCACTTTAGCCCTGGGATGGATACAACTTTGTATGCATGAGATCTAACGCTTTACGTTCATACTCAAAGCTCCGGTGTATTTATTAATTGTCCTTCAACTGCGGAGCTAGTGCATCGTGATCTGTGACATCTCGTGTGACATCGCATGTAACAGGATTGTGATCCCATGATGATCTGTGCAGATCACAAGCTAAGAACGCGGTATCAAGAATTATTTATAAGCATCTAGCGAAAGAAAATAGTTTCACGAGCCGATTAACATGATAGGCTGTAGAATGAGATGGGTAGAAGAAGAAGGAAGGCCATTCGGATCCCTAAGAGAAAGCTTCCCACAGTATTTCTATGTCCAAAATGCGGGAAGCAAGCCATTAGGGTCCAGATTCTAAGGGAAGAAGGGTTGGCTGAGATCGATTGCGGCAGTTGCGGCCTAAGTGATGAACTCAAGATAGAGAGACCGTTGGCTATGGTTGATGCCTACTGTAAGTTCGCTGACAGGTTTTATGGCGGCTCTGAAGTTTGAGGCGAGACTAGTATGATAGGATCTGTTGAGGAACATCTTCTTAGAAGGATACGCGAGGATGGGACGGTGCATATAACACTCTTCGACCTTTGTCCGCCCCCAGAACCTGAATCTGTATTCGGTATTGCCCAAGACGTTGAAAACTGCAAGTCTTCAGCGATCATGATAGGCGGGACCACCCTAGTTTCGACATCTCATCTAGACGAGGTCGTCCAGTCTGTCAAGAGGGCTGTCAACATCCCGGTAATTCTCTTTCCCAATAATATTACAGGCATCAGCAGATACGCGGATGCAATATGGTTTATGTCTCTACTCAACTCCGCAGATCCATACTTCATCGCCGGAGCCCAGGTTCTGGCTGCGCCTCTGGTAAAGATGTACAGTTTAGAGGCGATCCCGCTTGGATATATAATTGTCGGGCAAGGCGGATCAGTCAGCGTTATCGGTAGGGCTTGTCCTATACCGTATAACAAGCCTGAGCTCGCGTGTGCGCATGCCCTTGCTGCGCAGTATTTTGGGATGAGGTTCGTCTATCTTGAGGCTGGATCAGGTGCAGAGGAGCCGATCCCATCCGAAATGGTCAGAACGGTCAAGACGGCTATAGATATCCCTCTCATAGCCGGGGGCGGAATAAGGACTCGTGAGCAAGTTAAGGAGATAGTCTCAGCAGGCGCGGACATGATCGTAACCAGCACCGTTCTAGAGCAAAGTAGCGAAGACGAAGTCGAGACCAAGCTCGCTGAAATTATGAAAGGCATAAAGGAAGGCATTAATAACAAGAAAGTCTAATCCATGAAGGTGGGATGTTTATGACCGCATTTGAGAGTTATTTCAAGGCTTTGAAGAAAGCTCTGGACAAGGAGAACATCTTCGATATCTGGCCCGATTT
>CAZBDB010000182.1:0-2206 GCA_964490655.1 uncultured Candidatus Bathyarchaeia archaeon
TGCTCTGTGAACCACGGGTACCAATAGGCCCATTGCTTCTCCTTCCCCGGCCTCAACAGCGACCCCGATGTTGGTGTCCTCAAAGATCTTTATCTTACCGTCTTCCATCATTGAGTTTACGAGGGAGTGCTCCTTTAACGCCTTAGCGGCGGCTTTGACGATTATTGCTGTGTGAGATACCTTTGGCTGGCCCTTCGATTTCAGTTCTGCGTTCAGATCTTGGCGTAACCTCTTCATTCTTGAGGCTTCTACTTCCATTGTTATCGCGCAATGAGCAGCAGTCTTCAGGCTTGTGATCATGCGCTCTGCGATCGTCTTCTGTATGCTCTTCATCGGCAAGATCTCCCTAACAGCCCGCGTATCCCTGTGCATCTCAACAAACTGCAGGACATCGTCTTTTGTAATCTTCCCTCCAGGACCCGTTCCCAAGACTTGACTCAGATCAACGCTGTGGTCTCTTGCGATTCTTCTTGCCAGCGGCGAAGCTCTGACTCTAGCACCTCTCCTTCCTACAACAGGTCTAGGCGTCGGAGCACGCTCAAATTTCCGATATTGCAGCTCAGCAGCTTCTTCTTTGGCTGTTGCTGCGATCGTGGGTATTGGTTCGCCCGGTTCTCCGATGAAGGCGATCGGTCTGCCAACCGGCACCTCGGCATCTTCAGGTTCGATGATTTTGAGTAGTATGCCTGAAGCTGGAGATTCGACTTGCGTGGTCACCTTGTCTGCTTCGACTTCGACGATTGGTTCGCCTTTTTCTACGGGATCTCCTTCCTTCTTTAGCCATTTCACAACGGTGCCTTTTTCCATGGTTAGGCTGTATCTTGGCATAACAAGGTCTGTTACCAATCTCACCACCAGACGAAACCTACAGGAATCGGTTAACTCATGATCTTTTCTATGCCCTTTATTATCGCTTCTTCGTCGGGTATCACATAGTTCTCTAACACAGGGCTGAATGGAATCGGCGTGTCGGGCTCGGCGATGCGTATGATGGGGGACTCCAGATAGTCGATGGCTTCTTCTGCTACGAGGGCTGATATCTCAGCTCCTATGCCGCAGGTCTTGCAGTCTTCTTCTGCGATCAATAGTCTTCCGGTCTTCTTTACAGACTCTATGATTGCATCTTTGTCAAGCGGCACAAGAGTTCTGGGATCGATAACCTCAACATCAGTTCCCCCGGCAGCGAGTTGATCAGCGACTGTAAGCGCCTTGTGCACCATCCCGGAGGTCGCTACTAGTGTTAGGTCCGTTCCTTCCCTCTTGACATCGGCCTCTCCAAAGGGTATCAGATACTCCTCATCTGGGATAAGCGACTTGGTTGGATAGCATATCTTATGCTCAAAGAACATGACGGGATCGTCATCTCTTATCGCCGTCTTCAACAGTCCCTTTGCGTCATATGCAGTTGATGGAACGGCGATCTTCAAACCTGGTATATGCATGAACAGGGCTTCTAAGCTCTGGGAATGATGAGCGGCCATGGACCTTCCGATGCCGAAAGGCGACCTGATGACGACGGGCACCTTGAGTTGTCCTCCGAACATGTAATGGATCTTTGCTGCTTGGTTGATTATTTGATCCATGGCGAGTGCGAGGAGGTCGCCGAACATGATCTCGGCAACTGGCCTCATTCCGGTCATGGCTGCGCCGACAGCTGCTCCTACTATGCATGATTCTGATATGGGCGTGTCTATGACCCGTTCCACGCCGAACTCTTTAGCTAGTCCTTTCGTAACCTTGAAAGCACCTTCCCAGTAAGGCCCGATGTCCTCACCTATCAGAAACACGCGTTCATCTCTCTGCATCTCTTCTCTTAATGCCTCGTTTAAGGCTTGAACACACGTGAGCTCTTTTATCCTCATCACCTTCCTGTTACGAATACGTCCTCCAGAGCTTCCTCCAGTTCTGGGTACGAGCTCTCCAACGCGAACTCTGCCGCTTGCTCCACACGGGCCATGATTCGTTTGTCGATTTCATTGGCTTCCTCTTCGCTCAAGACTTGCTGTTGGATCAGCTTCTTCCTAAGTCTCATGATCGGATCCTTCTTCATCCACTCTTCGACCTCCTCTTCGGGTCTGTATGTTGCGGGATCGAACCTTGAATGCCCCTTATGCCTGTATGTCTGACACTCGAGTAGCGTTGGGCCTTCACCTTTTCTAGCTCTTTCAACTGCTCTTCCAGCTGCCTGGAAGACGGTGACAGCATC
>CAZBDB010000182.1:2306-3365 GCA_964490655.1 uncultured Candidatus Bathyarchaeia archaeon
ATCGGCGACATGCATGGAGCCTCCCTTACCCTTGCAATAGCCCGTCTTCTTTCCGAGCAGCTCTGCCATCATCTTGTCAACTCTGGCTCCTTTAGCTATGCAATGTCCATGACCACGGTGCGTGCTCGTGATGTAATCATCGTCACGGAGATTTGCACAGACGCCTACTGCTGTCGCTTCTTCTCCAATGTACAGGTGAAGTGTTCCCGGGATGAGATTACGCCCAAAAAGATCCCAAACCTTCTCCTCAAACCTTCTTATCTCTAGCATCTTTTCGAAAAGGTAGATCAAGGTTTTTTCTTCGATCCCCGATATATCCTGCAGCTCTAAGGACAAGTGTTCGCCTCCAAGTATGTAATAAGATTGCTATGATGGACTTAAAAGCACTTTCAGGGCCTTTCTTTCCTCCATCATCTTGAAGCCTTGATGCCATTTCTCTAGAGGCAGCTTTGTCGTAATCAGAGGAGCAACTTGTATCTTGCCTGAACTCATTAGGCTCAGTGCTTTTCGCCAACTGGTCCAGACGGTTCCCCATGATCCTTTCACATCCAATTCACCCTCAACGACTTTGTCCAGATTGATCTCTGCCGGTTTTCCTGCTAGTCCGATCAATCCAACCTTTCCACATCGCCTGACAAGGTCGAATGCTTGTTTGCGTGCTGCTGATGCGCCACTTGCTTCTATTACGACGTCAGCTCCCAAGCCGTCTGTTATACTTTCTACGGCTTGGACTGGATCTTCCTTCTCAATATTGATGGTTATGTCCGCCCCCAATTCTTCGGCAAGTTTCAATCGATCCCTATCTGCTTCTAGTCCAGTGGCGATGACCTTCTCTGCTCCTGATATTTTCGCTATCTGAAGGCTGAGAAGTCCCATGGGTCCGGGTCCCAGGACGACGACTACATCGCCGGTTTCTATTCCCACAGTTTCAGATATGTTATGGATTGCGCAAGCTGCGGGTTCAGCTACAGCGGCTTCTTCGAACGAAAGAGCGTCTGGAACCTTATGTAAGATTCTGCTCGGGACTGCCACATACCTTGTGAATGTTCCGTTGGCTCT
>CAZBDB010000183.1:0-3345 GCA_964490655.1 uncultured Candidatus Bathyarchaeia archaeon
GGAAGGAGCTTGGGGGTTATCAACGGGTCTGATCTATGCGCCGAGCTGTTATGCGGACACTGATGAAATAGTGTCTCTGGCTAGCGTCGCTGCTAGGTATAATGGGATCTACGCATCTCACATCAGGGGTGAGGGCGGAACTTTGCTCCAAGCCGTGAGGGAAGCTATCGAGATCGGCGAGAGAGCAAAGATTCCTGTGGAGATATCTCACTTCAAAGCCTCTGGAAGAAAATACTGGGGTATGACGACAGAATCGCTCAGGCTGGTTGAAGAAGCCAGGGCTAGAGGTGTTGACGTGACCGTTGATCAGTATCCCTATATCGCTTCGAGCACAAGTCTAGCAGCGCTTCTTCCTCTGTGGGTACATGAGGGAGGAACCGACAAGATGTTGGGACGTCTGAAGGATCCAGAGATCAGAGAGAAGATCAAACGAGAGCCAGAGATTGCTGAAAGGGAATGGGACCGAGTCAAAGTGGTGTTTGCTGAGAAGCATCCGAACTTCACAGG
Source organism: uncultured Candidatus Bathyarchaeia archaeon (assembly GCA_964490655.1). Taxonomy (GTDB): domain Archaea; phylum Thermoproteota; class Bathyarchaeia; order Bathyarchaeales; family WAQA01; genus CAZBDB01. The sequence goes on from CAZBDB010000183.1 coordinate 508, forward strand.
TAGGTCTATAGAGGAGATAGCGGAAATCCAAGGTAAGGATCTATCTGATGCAGTTTTCGACCTTCTGATAGAGGAGGAGGCGAGCGTAAGCATAGTATCCTTCGGCATGAGCGAAGAAGATGTACGTCGAGTCATGAGAAGCCCATCTATGATGGTAGGGACTGATGGGAGCGCCATCTCCCCGAAGGGAATACTTGGGAGGGGAAAGCCTCATCCGAGGTTCTACGGAACCTTCCCCAGAATACTGGGACACTACGTAAGGGAGGAAGGGGTTCTTACGTTGCAGGAGGCTGTTCGAAAGATGACTTCGATGCCGGCGCAGAAGATTGGATTAAGAGATCGAGGTCTTCTACGTGAAGGAATGGTAGCCGACATGGTGATCTTCGATGCCAACGAGATCCTAGACCAAGCAACATTCACCGATCCACACAGGTTCCCAAAAGGCATTCACTACGTCATAGTGAAAGGTGAGGTCGTTGTCAAGAAGAACAAGCATACGGGAGCTCTTCCAGGAGAGGCCCTGAAAAGGACGGACTACGTCTCATAGGCTCTAGGGAATCAGATCCTGAATTGTGTTTCGATCGGTCGCTTGCTTTTCTCTTAGAGACATGGCTTGCAAATTCATAGTTTGCCTTCATAGGATTCTTTCTAGCTGTTTTATATGAGTACGGAATGAGAGATTGATTACAAAGCGATAATGGAGCGCAGAAATGTGAAGGTCAAAGTGGACAAGCCAGACCGAGTTATTGACGAGAAGGGGGATCACGTAGGCACGGTTTTTAACAAGGGGTTTAGGAAAAAGGAGATCTACTGTTTCTTATGTGACAAGACCGTCTCAAGCCTCAAACACTACACAGAAGAGCATTAGGTAAGCGCTTCGTTTTCTCAACGGAGGCCGTGGGAAAGGCAAATCTGATATTTCCAGATTTGAAGCGTCCGCCAAGTAGGTATACTAGCCAGAACTTCCAAGAATATCCGATGTATAGGACCCAGTCTATGCCAATTGGCCCGCAACATAGCGGCACAAGAGCAGACTCATAAGGACTGTACACTTGGCTCGTCCATCGGCTGACAGGCATGCGCTCGAAGAGTCAAATGTCAAACTTATATAGCTGAGAAACTTCGCTTGAAGTGATACGTAGCTGTTCTTAAATTCGAGGATTTGCTGAATTATCTGGGTAAGCCTGTAAAGAAAGAAGTGATCTTCGTTTGCACACATAATTCAGCGCGGTCTCAAATGGCCGAAGGATTATTGAATGCTTTTTCTGGAGACAGGTACGAAGGGTACAGCGCTGGAACAGAACCGAGTAACGTCAATCCTTATGCTATCAAGGCAATGGCAGAGATAGGGATCGGCATCTCAACGCATCGCTCAAAGAGCATTGAAGAGTATCGAGGAAAAACCTTCGATTATGTTGTTACTGTTTGCGACCGCGCAAGAGAGGTATGCCCGTTCTTTCCAGGAAAGAGAGTACTGCATAAGAGCTTTGAAGATCCATCCGAGTTCAAGGGCGCTGAAGATGAGATACTGAAACAAGTTAGGCGCGTGAGAGATGGCATCAAATGTTGGATACAAGAAGTATTCCGCAAGGAAGAATAGATTTCAGATCTTCGACTCTTTCAAAACGGCTACTTTGATTTGGGCGATTTGCTCACTGGTTCTGAAGGCGTCAACGAGTTTCCTGACGATATTTGCATCCCCCTTTACCACTATTACTTCTAGACAATAGTCTTCGTCTATGTGAGCGTGGAGAAATGTTGAAATAATGTCCCCAAAGCTGTGCTGAATATCGGATATTGGTCCCTTTGTTGCCTCTCTTTCATATATGATCGTGATTGTGGCCGCGATCTCACCTTCAAGTTCCCTGAGGCTTCTAGCCTCTGCAATATAGGCTCGTAGGGCTTGCCTCACCATCTCCGATCGGTTCGCAAAGCCATCCTCCTTCATGGAATAGTCAACTCTTTCCAGCAGATTATCCGGAATGGAGACGCTGACTATGGTCATTTCCAGCACTGATTACTAAATCTGGGATTCGGCTTAAATATTTGTTATTAAGAAAGTGGGCAAACTTAATAATATGCGATGATGCACTCTATATTGAAGCGACATGTTTTGGTCCTCCCTTTTTCGAATCTTACTCTGCTTCAGATCAGACTTCATGAAGGTCGTCTTACGTGTTGAATGAGTTAATCTTGAGCCTGACAGAGACGTCGAAGATAGTCCTAATGGTAACGCCTTTGATGATTCTCACCGAGTTCTTTGAAATGAAGTTCAAAGACAGGATTCAAGAACTGATCACGGAAAGACATGCAAACCAATACTTGATAGCTTCCCTTCTAGGTGCTGTGCCCGGCTGCGTCGGCGCCTTTTCCATCGTCTCCTTGTACAGTCACGGGTTGGTGGGCTTCGGAAGCTTAATCGCTGTGATGTTGGCTACTGCTGGCGACGAAGCGTTTGTTATGTTGGCCATGGTCCCAGATGCGGCTTTACTCATCTTTGCAGCGTGTATCGTACTAGGAGTGCTAGGTGGTCTTTCCGCGGACAGGATCACTCAAGCAGCTCATCTGAAAATACGTCAGGCTTGCTCCATCGAGATTCACCAAAATGACCTCAATTCGACGCATTTCATCAAGGAGCACGTATACGGTCACATTCTTAGAAGGCACGTACCGAGGATGTTCCTGTGGATATTCTTCACCCTACTAGCCGTAGACTACCTAGTTGCTGAACTCAATCTGGAATCGATTGTCCCAAGTCTGCCACCGTTCGCATTGTTTGTTCTCGCAGCTCTCGTTGGAATAATACCTGAGTCTGGCCCTCACCTCTTCTTTCTCACA
>CAZBDB010000184.1:0-3335 GCA_964490655.1 uncultured Candidatus Bathyarchaeia archaeon
CCATCTCCGAGGGCAAGGTAGCAGAGGTCGCAGAAGACCTCGATACGGAGCAGGCCGAAAGGGTCTTGGATGCCACAGACCAACTCGTGACGCCCGGTATAATAGATATTCACACTCACGTCTTTTACTTGATAAGTCATTGGGGAAGTGTCTCCTTGGATGCTGACGAAACGAGCTTGGCAAGAGGAGTAACCACGGTTCTGGATGTTGGCTCCCCGTTCGTTGAGGACCTGCCGGCCTATAGGCATTATATTGTCAACAGACAAAAGATAAGGGTCTACGCTCTCGTTTACCAGCGAGCTAGTGACGGTCCTGGGAGCTTAGTAAAGGGCATCAAGGAGAACAGCGACTTCGTTTTGGGCGTGAAGTATCATCATGCAGCCTTGGGCACGATGGATATGCTCCTGTTGGCGAGGGAGAACGCGGATCGTGCGGGATGCATGTTGATGTGTGAGCCTTATGGGCCGAATCTGAAGACTATTTTGGAGTATCTCTATAGGGGTGACTGCTTGACACATAGCTTCCACCCATTACCTCGGAGGGGATTGCTGGATGAGAACGGTAAGGTGCTGAAGGAGGTCCGGGAAGCTGTCGACAGAGGTGTTTACCTCGACCAAGGGCATGGGAGCAACGGATTCGGGTTTGATGTAGCTGAGAGATGTCTGAAACAGGGTTTGCTGCCTTGGTCGATCAGCACAGACCTCCACTCTCAATGCGTCAATGGGCCCGTTTTTGACATGCCGACGACTATGTCCAAATGGCTGATGCTTGGTCTTTCCCTAGATGAGGTGATTAAGAGGTCGACGTTGAACCCGGCTATAGTCTTGAAGAATGAGGATGAGATTGGCACACTCAAGGTTGGAGCGTGCGCCGACATCACCGTCTTTAGGATGGATGAAGGCGAGTTCACCTTCGTCGATTCCGCGGCTGAGAGAAGAATTGGGAATAGGAAGCTTGCTGTAACCCACACTGTTCGAGGTGGAGAGATTATATCCTAGTCTATCCTAACGATGTTGCATCTTCTGGCGTTGTTCTGCGATTGTATAAAGTATTTTTCGGCCCTTTGCTTCGGCCTACTTTTCTGGGATGACGGCTACCAACTCAATCTCAACGAGGTCGTCTGGCGCCAATCCGACTTGAACGCATGTGCGGCTCGGTGGATTTTCCGGGAAGGTCTCCCTCCATATCTTATTGAGATATCTTTCTCTGTCGTTCAAGTCTGCTAGATATACGGTTGCTTTGACTACATTCTCAAATGATGTGCCAGCACTCTCTAGGACAGACTTCAACTTCTTTAAGGTGTTCCTTATTTGCGTCTCAACATCTCCCGGTCTTCCTGTCATCCCGCTTGTGAAGACCAGATTTCCCACTATATTGGCTCCGGGAATCACTTTCTTGGACATACTAAATACACCGATCGTCAGATTCCGCACTGACTATTTAAAGATTTCTGGCCAGTATGCTTACAGAATGCTGATATACAGCCAGCTAGCTCGATATGTTATTTCCGTCCTTCTTAGGAAATTGGAAAGTGGATGCACCAACTCTTTTCATATAGGAGCATCCGGCAGATCTTCCTCAGTCCAGACTTGGGCGTCGTAGGGGATTGCGACGCCTAGACAGAAGACATTCAGAGGCTGATACTTCAGAGTGGACGTGCATCGGTGTGCGACGCCGTTTGGGATGTATATCGCATCTCCGGCTTGGATCTCTGCCTCCTGTCCGCCGACCTTTATGAACCCGGCGCCCGATTCAACGTAGTATATGGCCTCTGTGTTGTGCCTGTGATATCCTAGGGTCCTTGGAACAGACATCATAGTCGCGAAGAGGAGGTACTGCATCATATTCCTTGTGAATATGGAGTAGGTCCAGCATGTGCCATTATGTCCAGGTTTTCCCTTCTGGGCAGACCATCTTCCAACGCGTACGCTCGATCTGACATCCTTTTCTATTGAGGTCTCCTCGATACGGATTTCCTTAGCGTCAGGTGGCATACGAACTGCATAGTCCATGTAGATCAAGAGCTGATTCTCAACGGTTGAATATATGGTGTGAGGGGTCTCGATGGGAATGTACACTGCGTCCCAAGCCCTGCTCTCGCGTATTTCTTCACCAACTTGAATGGCGCCCTCTCCCTGTAGGATGTAGAGAGCCTCATCGAGATTCTGCTTATGGTATAACAGTTTCTTCCCTGCTGGTATGGTTGTCCGCCTGACCCATTCGAGATACTCTGTAATCTTGAATCCGCCTTCAAGGGAGAGTTTGTCTTTCCTTCTGAAGAAATCTCTCACGTAACAGGTTCCTTTGTGCTCTGATCTGGGTTCAATCTTTCTCCAGTTTCTCTTGAACAATACATCCAGCTGCTAACAATGGCCAAAGCATAGATAGACAAGTCTTAAATCAGGAAGATAAAGCTATAGATGGTTGGGCCCGTAGTCTAGTTAGGATTAGGACACTGGCCTGCGGAGCCGGAGATCCTGGGTTCAAATCCCAGCGGGCCCGCCAAAATCTTTATCCAAAAGGGATTTATATTACTTCGACCCCTTATTTTTCGGTGTCTAGAGGTTGAGAGTTGCACGTTGGGTTCACCTCCTCGATGAAGATGAAGATTTCAGACGTTGGTACGAGAACTTGGCGCGGGGAAGCGAAGTCACTGCTAACGAGCGAGCACGTGTCTTGTACCGCTTCCTAAGAGCCCACGATCTAAACCCTAGGGAACTCGTGGAGATGGCTATGAAAGACAGGAGGAACGTTGAAGATATGCTTTCAGACTTTGTTGGCAAACTCTTGAGAGATGGCAAGTCCCCCGGCTATCTTGCAAACTATCTTAAAGCTGTGAGATCTTGGCTGAACTACAACGAGATCCGGCTTGTTAGAAGGATAAGAATTGGGAACCGAAACCTCACGCCCACCATTGAAGATGAGAGAGTTCCCATACCGAAAGAGTTGAGGATGATACTTTACTACGCCAGTGAGAGGGCGAAGTGTTCCATAGCGCTGATAGCGTTCGCAGGGTTAAGGCCCCAAACATTAGGAAACCTTCATGGTACGGACGGATTAAAGATCAAGGACCTCCCTGAGATGAAGATGGAAGGTAGAAACGTGATCTTCACCAAGATACCCACCATGGTTGTTGTTAGGCCCAGCCTAAGCAAGGCTGGACATAAGTACTTCACCTTCCTGACTGGTGAGGGATGCGAATACATCCAAGCCTATCTGGAGAAGAGGACTGCAAATGATGAAGACTTAACGCGGGAGTCGCCGATAATACGCGTTACATCTGGATTCGAGAGGAAGGGCAAAAGCCCAAGGAATATAGGTTCAAGGTTCATAAC
>CAZBDB010000185.1:0-3289 GCA_964490655.1 uncultured Candidatus Bathyarchaeia archaeon
CGATCAAGCAAGTTTATGCTGGTCTCTTCTAAGGTTTCCCTAACCACAGTCTCCTTCAAGTTCCTGTCCTCTTCGTTACGCCTCCCCCCAGGCAAGGCAATATGCCCCGACCAAGGGTCCTTAGGATTCTCAACTCTCTTCACAAAGAGAATCTTGAGGTCTTGATCCACGATCTTCATCAACAGAGCAACTGCTGCATCCGCATCGCCTCCATCCGAGGACGGTTGTAACACCTCTGACAGTTTTTCGACATTTTCAAGATAATCCAAATTGGACCACGTCCAAGACTTCTTGAATATAGCCATTAGCAGCTTTCGATTGCGTCCAGTTGAAGTTCAGGTCAGATACGAGTCTGAGAAAGTCTCTAGAAAGCATTCTTCAGAGCGTCCAAGACCAAGAACGTTGCGGTCACCCGCTCTTTTCTACCCCAACTTCCATCCTTATTCTGTCTTCTAATGACTGATGGGAAGGCCTTTTTGAGCTGCTTCTTGGCCGAAACATGATCCCCTCTCGATAAAGCGTGGAAAGTGTTGTAGAAGGGAAAACCTTTCCACGCTCCTGTCTTGGTCTGGTGCTTAGCTAGACACTTCAGACCGTTCTCAACCTGTATGGATTCTCTGCTCAACGGATGCTCGATCAATACGCGTAACACATTAGATCCGCACCACAAACCACATAGCCATTCTCTGTTTCCCCAAAGCTGAAGATATGATTCGACAGCTGTTTGGACTTGCCTGTTACCGTCGAAACCGAAGATGTGGAATAGGTGGATTGCATAGGTTGTTTGGTAGAAAAGTGTGCAGCCTGGTACGAACTCCCCATAGAATGTTGATCGCATTGCACGTGGGTCTTTTCTGTTGTTTGAATAGAAAAAGCCTGGATAGCCTCCGTACTTGTGTCTCTGGATTGACAGAAGCCAGTCCAGCCCCTTCTTTACACTTGAGTTCTCAGCATCGTAGCCTAGAAGAGCAAGGTTCCAAAGATTGTTGGCCGTTCGAACAAATAGCTGGTCCCAACTTCCATCGGCAGACTGGTCAGCAACAGTCTTCTCAAACAATTCTCCCTCTAGGGCTGCATCAGCTTCAGTTTCCTCTCTGAAGATTTCTCTCCTGAGGTAAATGCCAATAGGCGACTCTAGACCCGTCACATAGTTCAGTGGATTTACCTTCAGCTCATCAAGAACGTTCATTTCGATAATACCGCATATCTGATTCTAAATCCTTCATTTAATGCTTTTGAGAGCCAAAATGGATGCGACTGTTTGTTGTCAGCTAGCTAATTCTGTCGCTTATTATCAAGTGTCACTCGAAGAAGTCGTCGTCTTCTGGGAGATGCTTTGTCGTGGCTTTCTCATTGAGCTCTACTCCCAGCCCTGGCTTGTCTGTGACCTCTATGAACCCGTCTTTGACGATGGGTTTGGGAAGGCCTTCAACGATGTCGTACCACCACTCGGGGCGGCCGACCGGATACTCGAAGGCGATGTAGTTCCTAGGTAATGTAGCCGAGACTTGGACAAGCGCTGCGACCCCTATCAAGCCGTCGCCTATGCCGTGAGGGGCTATCAGGATTCCGTAAAGGTCGGCAAACTCAGCGACCCACTTGAGCTCAGCTAAACCCCCGACATCACAGGGATCAGGTCCGATGATGTCGACAGCATGTTTCTGGACCAATTCTTTGAATCCCTGTCTCAAGTAGATCTGCTCCCCAGTATGGATCGGAGTGGACGTGCTCTGGGTGACGAGACGATAGGCATCAGGAAGTGTGTACGGCGTGTAGTCGCCAGTGATCAGGTCTTCCAGCCACATGATGTTCAGCGGCTCTACGGCCTTGGCTAATCTTGTAGCGGATACCACTGTCCAGCCGGGTCCACAGTCTAAGGCAAGCCCTCTCTCCTCTCCTAGAACCTCTTTCATGGCTTTGGCACAGGAGACCACGTGGTTTAAGCCACGTTCAGTAGTGAGCCCTCTATTCGGATGGGGAAAACCTTCCTCAATCTCCCCATAGAAGGAACCGGGGACCCTAGCGAACATGGGACCGTGGAAGCCGATGCCCCATTTCATGATAGTGAACCCTTCAGGAGACTTCCTGATCTCGCGAGCGTTCTCCGCATAATCCTCGGGAGAGAAACCATTCAAAGGCGGTCTTACGCCGCCGTTGTAGACCCTGACTCTGTCTCGGATCTTGCCTCCGAGTAGCTTGTAAACTGGTGAGCCAGCTGCCTTTCCAGCGATGTCCCAAAGGGCCATTTCGATCGCGCTTACACTGCTTCCCCAAGGTTTGAAAGCTCCTAATCGGCGTATTCTGAGCATCACTCGCTCTACGTTGGTGGGATCTTGCCCTAGGATGAAGCGTTTGTAGAACAGGACGTGAGGCTTCAGGTAGTATTTGGAGGACTCGATCTCTCCGAGCCCACTGATCCCCTCGTCGGTGTCTATACGAACTACGGGGTTCTGTCCTATGACTGTACACTTTAGATCAACTATCTTCATATCCTCATCCTCAACTGCCGTTGCGTTGCATTTTTGTTTGTGTGGACTCTCTACACTCTTCACCTTATTATTTCTGACGTGAGAATGAGATGGTCTTCATCTCTAGCTTGTGAGGTATGAACCTTGTGGAGTGGAGCTACCTGAAGTTCACTTATGTTGCCGAGTTCGTCAATGTGGATTGTTGGGGAAAAGAGCTGCTGGGTCAAACCCGCAGTCGATGAAGTGCATCGCAACTTTTAATAACTGCTTCTAAATAATGCTACTGTCAGAAGTGAGTGTAGAATATGTCAGGTGAAGAACGGTCTGAAAGCGGAGGGTCAGTAAAGGTCGAGACCTTAAACCCAAGAGCGAGAGGGATAAACACTGTTGTCAAAGTCGTTTCTAAGAGCGAGGTTAGGAACGTAACAGGAAGAGGAGGCCCGCACACAGTTGCAGATGCTTTGGTTGGCGATGAAACGGGATGCATATACCTTACACTTTGGGATGACACAATAGGGCAGATAGACGAAGAAGAGACTATAAGCATCACAAATGGCTACGTAAACTTGTTCAGAGGGAATATGCGGCTGAATATAGGGAGATATGGTAGCTTCGAAGTTCTGGAGGAGTCGCCCATCGAAGAAGTCAACACAGAGAACAATCTCTCTCTGAAACAATACGAGCAGGAAAGGCGGCCTTATCGACCCAGATATGAAGGGAGAAGAGACTACAGTAGAAGAAGGTACTAAGCCTTTCACTGAGAAAGGCTCGAGTGGCCTCAACCTTTTTTCTCAATTCTCTGTTACTAGCGCGAGCTAGAT
>CAZBDB010000186.1:0-3255 GCA_964490655.1 uncultured Candidatus Bathyarchaeia archaeon
GATTCCGCGAAGAGGGATTTCTGGGCTATAAGGTCAGAGTGACCCTTGAAGATTACAGAGAGAAGGCTAAGGCCGCTAGGGAAGGACTGGGAAGCGATCTCTCTCTCATGATCGAGTGGAATATGCGGCTTCCAAATGTCAGGATAGCTATCAACGCGATTAGGAACATTGAGCGGTACGAGCTGACATGGGTCGAGGAGCCTCTCCGCGGCGCTGACATAGAGGGATACGCGAAACTTAGGAAAGCTGTAGATGTTCCAATCTCGGGAGGCGAAAGCCTTACGACTAGGTGGGAGTTCAAAGAAAGACTAGACAAGGGATGTTACGGGATAGTTCAGCCCGACTGTGATGCAGCAGGATTGGGCGAGGCAAGCCGCATAGCCTTCATGGCAAGTCTCGATGAGATACTGCTCTGTCCCCACAACTGGCACAACGCAATCAACACAGCAGCCAACATCCAGCTGATGGCTTCGTCGACCAACCAGTTCTTCCTTGAATCCAACAGGACATGGAACAACAGCTGCCCAGAGTTCCAAAAGGAAATAGTCACAAATCCATTGCTGCCGAAGAAGGGCTACATTGAAGTTCCGGACAAGCCCGGCTTAGGGATCGAACTGGATGAAAAGGCCATAGAAAGGTTCCCGTATCTGGACATTGAAAGAGCCGCGCCAATCTAGCGAAAGGAGTGGAAGCAAACAGAGGCCTAGCTAGCTAGCTAGACGCGCCATGGTGAGCAACGGTTAGATCGTTGAGCTGAGGGAAGCGCCTATTCGAAGTAGGTTTCTCCCTCTGCGAGGTGCTCCCTTACAGCCTTTTCGTTCAGCTCTATGCCTAAGCCTGGTGTATCTGGAACCTTTGTGAATCCATCTTTGACCAAAGGCTTCTCGATGCCCTTGACGAGTTCCTCCCACCAGGGCACGTCAGCCATGTGAAACTCGAAGGCTATGAAGTTTTTCGGCATGGCTGCCGCTGCGTGAACGTTCGCCATGAAGACTATTGGAAGGCCAAGGCTATGCGGGGCGGTGAGCACGTTATATAAGTCCGCAAGTTCGGCGATCCACTTGGTCTCAGCCAATCCTCCGACGTCACAGATATCAGGTGCCACTATGTCAACAGCATGCAGATCGATGAGGCTCTTGAATCCCTGCCTCAAGTAGATCTGTTCTCCCGTCAGAATGGGCGTGGACGTGCTAGACGTGAGGAGACGATAAGCCTCGGCGTCCGCATAAGGGACATAGTCACCCGTCAGCAGATCCTCAGCCCAGAGGATGTTGAATGGCTCCAAAGCCTTCGCCAAGCTAATGGCTGCTGGGAGGGTTTGCCCAGGTCCACAGTCCAATGCTAAGGCCACTTCGTCTCCAAGCACCTCTTTCACAGCCTTCACACAAGCGATCTCAGCTTTTAGTCCTTTCTCAGTTGCGTGACCTCGAGTTGGATACATTCTGTCAGCTTCGTAAACACCGCCTGGAACGCTTAGCAGCTGACCTCCGTGGAAGCCTATATCGAACTTGAGTATGGTGAAACCTTGCGGCATCTTCATTCTCCTGCGAGCTTTCTCAGCGTAGGCCTCAGGAGAATAAGCAGAAGCACGATTATCAGGATCTAAGCGCACACCACCGCCGCAGTCGCAGTAACCCCTCACTTTATCTCTGGTCTTGCCTCCGATCAACTTGTAAACAGGCAAGCCCGCCGCTTTTCCAGCTATGTCCCAGAGTGCCATCTCGACAGCGCTGACTCCGCTTCCCCAAGGCTTGAAGGCGCCTCTATGTCGAATCCTCGTCATGACCCTTTCAACATCGGTGGGGTCCTGCCCGACGATGAAGCGTTTCAGATTCAGGACATGCTCCTTGGGGCAATGGGCTTCTCCGTAACCATAGATTCCCTCGTCAGTTTCCAAGCGGATTACCACAAACCTCTCCAAGATTGCGGCTTTCAAGTCAACTATCTTCAATTCCTGCACCTCGATAGAGTCCTTTTGGTGAGAAAGGTTCTAATTAGCCTTTTCCTTGAACGGCGATGTGGGCAGATCAAATATTGGAAAAGCCTGATTCAGTGTGACTGGCAGACGTTCTCTCCTTGTTAGCTAGCTTGGATGTCCGGTGTCCCACGATCACTTCTAAGGTGCGTCAGTAACCATTACGCAAGCATGTCTTGAAACTCACTAATGGATACGTAAATGATTGCCAATCATGTAGACCCCGCGCCAACTAACGAGGTATGTCTTCTCACTTCCTTTTGGGAACCCCGACCAGATATGCTGTGACTATGCCGAAGAATATAGACGCAAAGAGTAAATCTCCAAATCCGTGAGCTATCCTTAACATGACTGGGAATGTCTCTACAATAATGAAGATTGCAAGACCTCCACCTATATACAGCAAGCCCGTGATCGACAGAAAGAGTCTCTTCATCCCAATTTTCAGACATGCTATTATTGGCAATAGAGCGCCCACATATATGAAGCCACGCAGAGCCTGTACCGACATGATGACTTCAAGAGGGGGAAGCACCAAGAACAAACCAAGTTCTGTGTAGTACGGCGTTACAACTGGTGCTACTATGGCTCCGAATACGAAGTAGAATACCGGCCAAGAGATGGCAGATACTACAAGTCTCCAGATCCAACTGGACGCTTTCCTTTGACTGAAATGGCTCCTCAATTCATCTGGAAGTGCACTCGATGAACTCTTCGATCCAAACAGAAGCCCGGCGATAAGTGCATACAAGAAGGCGAGTAACGCTCCGAACAGTGCGCCTGCTACGAAGAGAGTGGCATCCTCAAACTGATCTGTGAAGAAATATCCTTCTATCAAAGGGTTAAAGAACTGGACTATGTAGATGGTAGCCCAAACAGACAGGACCCGTCCTTTTCTTCCAATGTTCACTTGTGTGAGTATGAATGACAGAAGCAGGGAATACAAGAAACCGGTCACCAGGGTTCCCAAGATATAGGCAGTTGTGAGTTCTCCTTGCTGTAGAGGGAATATGGCTCCTATCACGCCATAGGCGAATGTGAACACGAGAACTCTGGCTAGAAAACCTGTATCATATTTCGCCGCAATCTGTGTTCTGGACTCATCGTTCATCTTTCTTTCACATAAAATGATGTTCATGTCGCAGAATTTATTTCTATATCAATAAATCGGGAAAGGAACGATCAGAACAGATCCCTAGAATGGGTCGACAACTATGCTGCTAAGTTGTTTCCTCAACTCTTTCGCTTATTCTGATTCCTCTTTTGTTAAGCTCGGTGAT
>CAZBDB010000187.1:0-3222 GCA_964490655.1 uncultured Candidatus Bathyarchaeia archaeon
ATCGGCGAACTCATTCTCTTACCTGCGTAGGGTGTTATTGGTGACTGAAGAGGCTCCGAGGCGAGGTCCATCATTAAGAAAGTCGATAGCGCTCATGCTTGCAGGGCTATTGGTGTTCATCATCTACCTCTACTTCTTCGTCGGTTTTGCAGAAATCCTGGGCGTTCTACAAAAAGTCAACCCCATCAACTACGCATTATTCTACTCATTAGCGATCATTACCATTATAGGAAGCATGCTCTTCTACTCCATGACATGGCAGGAACTCCTAAAGATCCTTTCTGTCAAAATAAAACTCCGCGAATCCTTCATCTACAGCTGGATAGCGAATTTCGTTGACTTAGTAATACCTGTCGAAGCTGTTATGGGCGAGATCACGCGAATCTATTTGGTCACCCGAAGCTCCACTGAGCACGCGGGTAGAATTGTCGCGTCGACGGTGATCCACCGGATAATCTCAATGACAATGGTCTTGGCAGGTCTGATACTCGGTTCAACGTCCCTCATCTTTAGCTACAAGTTGCAGGAGTATGTACTGAACCTTTTGATAATTGTGGAGATAGGGACCGTTGCCTCGACCATTTCTATCCTCTACTTGGCCGCAAGAAAAGAAGCTGCAAAGGGGGTCGTCGATCCGCTATTGAGACTGATCGCCTTCCTTTCCCGGGGACGCCTGAAACTGGATGACCTGAGAAGCAGAGCGGAGCGAACATTGAGCTCGTTCTACCGAGGCATCGACCTGGTTAGTGACCGACCCCTGAACTTGATCAAACCTATAGTGTTTAACTTCGTTGCTTGGTTCTTCCATCTAGCTATATACATTCTTGTCTTTTACGCCCTAGGGTTCAATGTTTCCCTAGACATCTCTATCATCGTCTATTCTATCAGTGTAGCAGTTCAGACAATCCCGATAGGGCTACCCGTCGGCCTCGTAGAGATCGTCATGACCACTCTCTACGAGCTATTCGGGATCCAGCGTGCACTGAGCGGGATAGCGACCGCCCTGATCAGGATCGTCACCTTTTGGTTCCAGATAATTGTAGGTTACGCCATCACCCAATGGTTCGGAATCAAAGCCTTAACGCAGAGAACTGAATGAAAAAGGCTTTTCTAACCCACTTGATTTTCTGGAGGTTTTGCTTGCGTTTTCTGAAGATCTCTGCGCCCTGGATGCGGCCGACATAGTCAGAGCCCGCTTCGATCAACTTGCGCGACTCTTCAACCGACTACGTCTTTTGAAACGAGTCCTCCGCCACTTGGGCTATCTATCTTTGGGCTAGACATGACAGATTCTGGCACGCGCGTGAGGTTGAGGTTGTCAGCTCTAACATGGACTTTCCTGAAATCGGATCAGATCGACTGTGGTTATGGTCACTCGTCCTCTGCAGCCTGGAGCGCTTGACAAATGCCAGATAGTGTATTGCTCTGCATATGGTTCTGTGGCTGAAATGCCGTCCACTGGCACAATCACATGAAAGTTTCTTGAGGCTGCACCTATTGCTGTGTTGAGAACTGCTCCATGTGCTGACGTACCTACTAGAATCAATGTCTTGATACCATTGTTTGCTAGAGTGCTTTCCAAATTGGTGTTGAAGAATTTGTCGGGCCCAGACTTAACTGTAGGTTCGTCTCCGAGAGGAGCTACCTCTTCTCTTGTGTCAGACAAGGCTGCATTTCGAGTAAGGCTGTAGATGACAAGGATGTTATAAGCTCTAACGTTCTCCAGAAGACTCTCTATCTTCGGGATAGAAGCCACACAGCGGGGGCGCCTTTCATAGTTACAGTTCTGATTCTGAATGTCCAAAATCATGAGTGCTGTCGCGTTCGGGTCCATAACTACTTCGTTCAAATCAGGGAGGCGGAGCTGTGATAGAGCCCCACTCATCCACGATCGTACCTTCCACGCTCCTTCCTGTGGACATTAGCTTGTGCCAAGTATTTGGACCACATGGAAAAGGAGAAGACCTGATACAGTAACTCTCTGGTCTGTGTGTTTCAGATAATTGGCGTCATCAGAATGCCCAGGTTCTATTCCATGGGTAGATATTCAGTTGTCTTCTCACTCATCTTTCTGCTGAACACATATTCTCCTTTCTTCAGCTCGACAGCGCGCTGAGGGCGTGACAGAGTTCATTTGAAGTGTTTCCTTAAGGTTTCATTGAAGGGCTGCGCTAGCAGGGCTTGTATGGCTCTTTGAGCTTGCTCGTAGCTCCTTGTCCTATAATCTGAGAGAATTGTGTTGAGCAAGACTTGTCTACTTCCAGTCAGGAAGGCTTCAAGTCCCAGTTCCATTGTTAATATTCTTGTCCTGAGGATATGTAGGGTGAGATGTCTGGGCAAAGCTACGTGAAGCGGCTGGACACCTCGACCGCTCACTATTGCTGGAACCTCCACAACTACGTCATCCTTGACGCCTTCTAAGGCTCCCCTGTTTGGCACATTGACTTGGAACTTGCCTTCGTTGTCATTAACCAGAGCGTCGATTATGGGGACATGCTGTTCACCGCTCATTGTTGGGGGAAATTCTTTAGAGACTGAGGTAGAGGAATCCTCGTATAACTGACGCATCCTATCCAGCTTTTTCTCTAGACCCGCTAGATAGTAGCTCCATCCTGGTTTTGAAATGAATCCTCCGTACTTGTTGAACCATTTCTTCATAGTTTCAAGGTCAACATAGTGCCACCATGCGATAGACGGGGTCTGCTGAACTGTATCCCCAACAGGGAATAACCCGAATATTCTGTACAAGCTAACAGCGGCAGGAGACATTTGGCCCTCCAGTGGGCTGCCATCCCAACTTCTCCAATACTCCTCAGCTTCCTTTTCTATCCACTCATCTATCAAGGGATAGGCATCCTTACCCTTGTGGCGGAAGTGGGTCAGCCATATGCAATGGTTCACTCCTGGAGCTTGGAAACTGACTTCCTTGGAATCTAACCCCAAGACCCTTGCTATTTGATAGGCTCCATAGTGACCATGGCATAAACCTATCACCTTTGTTTTGGTTTCCCTAGTCATGAGTGTGCATCCGTCGAAAACAGGGTTTCCGGCTTGGATCAGCCACGCATCGGGACATATCTGTTCCATATCTCTTGCGACGTCAAGCATGAGGTTGAATTGGTGGAAGCGTCCAAGGCTCAATCCTAGATGGTAGCCATGCTCTTCGCCGACTCTTTGCTCAACTAGCCTGTTCTCATGACCGCCGACAAGAGCGGTATTGAT
>CAZBDB010000188.1:0-3218 GCA_964490655.1 uncultured Candidatus Bathyarchaeia archaeon
CAAGGCCGAGCTGATCTGATTGCGATTGGTCGGGGGTTGATAGCCGACCCTGAACTCCCAAACAAGCTTCGGGACGGCAGGGAGATCATTGAATGTAAGGAGTGCAATGAGAAGTGTTTCGGCAATCTTAGGAAGGGTACGCCTATCGGATGCGCGCAGAATGAAACGTCAGGTAGGGAATACCTCTACATCGACGCGGAGTAGAAGAGAGACATCTATCAGTTGCAAAAGCAATCTAACTCGTTTGCCTGATAAGCTGCATTCATTAGCCTAGACTTCTACATGCACAAATACCTCCGTCTAACCTACTATGAGTGACCAGAGATGCTGACAGCAAAGGAGAGAATGCTAGCTGCCATGACGGACGGTCTCAGTGAAGACTATCCAGTTGTAATACCCTATGCAGACCTATTCCTACGGGATCACTGGGAAGATACAACAGACAAACCCTGGTGGATTCAGAACTGCTGGGACATCAGTGCCAGGTTGGAAGTTGAAATGAGCTTCCAGAAGAAGGTCGGCATTGACTGGGTGGAAGCTCACATGTGCCCTCCGAGATATTGGAGGGAAACCCACCGTGTGAAAGTCCTAGGAGGCAGATTCTTCCTTGTGGACGCCTCTGGCAATATCGTCACAGAGATATTTCGACCTCCACTCGGCGGGTTTGTCCACAAGTGGCCGAGCTTACAAGAACCTATAGTCAGAACCTTTGAGGATGTTGATACACAGATCGGAACAATCAAAGCAGAAGAACTCATAGATAGTGGAAGACTCGACTACATAGAAGCGGTCATAGACGAATGTGGCTCAGAAAGATTTGTAGTCTGTTCGGTAGGCTCTCCTTTCTGGGAGATCTACCCCTACTTCGGTATAAGAAGGACTCTTTTGAATCTCTTCAAGAATCCCGAACTGATTAGATATCTTCTTGAGAAGCTCTTGGCACGTGATCTGGAATATCTGAGAGCCTACGCTGCTGTAGGAGTCGATGGAGTATGGGTGGAAGAATGTTTGACCTCTGCTGATATCATTTCACGGTCTTTATACGAAAGGTTCGTTCTGCCCTACGTGAAAAGGCAAATCTCCGAAATACGGCGGCTTGGAATGAAGAGCATTTACTATCCCTGCGGCGACGTCCGCGACCGTCTGAAGCTTATGATTGAGATGAGGCCGGACTGCATCTCTCTTGAGGAAAGCAAGAAGAACTTTCAAATTGACATAGACCGCGTGGACAAGATAGTGGCTGGACGCGCTTGCATCTTCGGCAATCTCGACGCGGTCTGGTTGCTCCGAAGTGGCACTCAATCCGACTTGAAGAAGGAGATAACGAGACAAATCGATGTCGGCCGCAACTACGGCAAATTTGTGATGTCTCTAGGAAGCCCGGTAACGCCAGAAACTCCAGTCTGCCGCGTCAGGGAGTATGTCAAAATCGCACGGCAAATCGCAGGCGCATAACGCGCGCGACTTATCAGTGCAAACAGCATCTACAGTCGCATTCTCCCTAAAGATTATGTTCTCTCTTGAGTTGACCCGAACAACTTTCGCATATCATCCTGGAGAGGCGTTCCCTCAGCTTCGGCTGCAGTATACCTTTAATACTAGAACCATATCAAAGGCATTGCAGTGAAGGTTAGATGCCATGAATGAAACACTAGGAACCATCTGGAAAAGAAGGAGCATAAGAAAGTATAGATCCGATCTCATTCCGGAACAGCATCTGAACTTGATATTGGAGGCTGCCCGGCGTGCTCCAACAGGCGGAAACAGACAGAATTGGCGGATGATCATCATTACAGATTCCGATCTGCGGGAGAAGACGGCTGAAGCTTGCAGTCATCAGATGTGGATGGCTGACGCACCGGCGATATTATGTCTGGTGACCTTGCCGGGAGAGGGAAAGGTTAATGGAGCGATAGTCCTAGATCATGCAATATTGGCAGCCACAAGCTTGGGATACGGTACATGCTGGGTAGGAGCATACGACAGTTCAAAGCTCAAGAGATTGCTTGGAATACCCGAGGATTATGGTATTCTGTGTCTGACGCCAGTGCGATTGCCAGCAGAACAGCCTGGGCCTCGCCCAAGGAAGCCGCCTGCCCAGCTATTCATGAAGGACCGATTCGGTTCTCCACTAGCTTATTCTGTATGAATCCGGAGTGTACCTTCTTGTCCAAGGTGGCTATAGTTAAGGGCAACAATCCCGTCGAGATGGCTGTTGAAGCTTTAGAGCTGATCGAGGCTGAAAAAGCGTTCAAAAGTGAAGAGAGGATCCTCGTCAAGCCCAACTACATCAACGCAAGTCACCCATCCACCGGAAATACGACCGATGCGAGAATTATAGAAGGAACAGTCAAGTTCCTGAAGGAGAGGGGCTTAAGCAATGTAGCGATCGGCGAGGGGAGCGGTCTTTCCAACACGATGAGAGCGTACAAAGTTGCTGGCGTCGATGAAGTTGCCAAGCGTTGGGGGGTGGACTTGATAGACTTGGACGATGATGAATATGTGACGGTAGACGTTCCAGATTATCTCGCGCTGAAGAGTGTGAGAATATCGAAGACGGCGTTGGAAACTGCAATAGTGAGCGTGCCTAAGCTGAAGCTTCACAGGATGGCCGGTGTCACATTGAGTTTGAAGAATCTGATGGGCGTTGTAAGCCCGAAAGGTCAGATTCATCATTACCTCGATGAGAAGATAGCTGATCTGGCATCCGTCGTAAGACCTAGACTTGCAGTCATTGACGGCATAGTCGGCGGAGGAGGACACGAACTGGCCGGAAGACCCATCACAATGGATCTTGTAATAGCAGGTTTGGACGCAGTCGCAGTCGACACCGTAGGAGCAGCCGTCATGGGCTTCGACTCGAATAAAGCTAGGCATATAGCTTTGGCCGCTCAGAAGGGGCTGGGCACCTGCGACTTGGAAAAAATCAAGATCATTGGAGAACCGATAGACAAGGTGAAAAAAGACTTCAAACCCTACTTCTAAGAAATTGTGGAGCGGCATGGAAAGCACTTAACTAGATACTCTCTTACTGTAGTTAGCGACTGTTGCGGGTGAGTATCAATGAAGATCAAATTCGGTGAGGACACCATCAAACTGGATGTACCTGGAGAGAGATTGGAGGCTTTATCTGAAACCCCAGATCTGCCAGAACTAGATGATCTTGAAGCCGCAATCCAGAAGGCGCTGACAAATCCCATACATTCAGGTAGGCTCTC
>CAZBDB010000189.1:0-3204 GCA_964490655.1 uncultured Candidatus Bathyarchaeia archaeon
GCAGGCGAATATGCAAGTCTGAGGATGTTCCGCTCCGATCAAGAGTGAGCTCAGAAATAACGTCGCTCTCTTTGGATGCATCTATTCGATTCGCATCATGTGCTCTTCTCTGTAATCTGTCACCACGCGGATATAGCCTCTTAGTTGGTCGTCAAGATCAGGGTCGCCAGTATCAACTCTCAGACATGTCAACTCGCTCAGTTTCTGCTTCGCTGCGATAACGATGATATTTTCAGTGCCGACTTGCCCTATCACAGACGAGCTTATCTGCTGGTTTCCCCTTCCGAGGATAAACCCTTGTCCCCCAATTGGGGTGACAATGACCTTTGCCTCTCTGCCTTTGATCCTCTCTAGGATCTCCTTCTCGCTGACATCGTGTGCGATTATGCTCTTATTGCAGAAGAGGTCAACTCCTAGAAGGGTTTTCTTTTCGTCTAGGAGGTCTGCTATGGTCCTCGTGGTCGTGCCAGGGCCAACTATGTAGATTACGTTAGGTTCCATGCCGTCGATCACGTAGATGGCTAACGCCGCTTGGTTTCGCAGTTCGTCCTCGGTCATGGGACTCGCGATCTTCATGCCTTGGATTAGCGTCGGCTCATATGGGACGAGAACGTATCCATATAGTCTCGCGGAGAGCCGCCCCTCCCTGAACGATTGCTCATCGACGTCCATGATCTCGACCTCTCTTAGCTGCAAATGGTTCTGAATGAAACCGGTCGTAATGCGGGCAGCTGATTCAGGATTGACAGCAAACACGGCGCTGTGCATTTTCACCCCTGTTGGTACACCCAATACTGGAATTTCTGAATCCACGACATCGAGCATGTCTCTAGCTGTCCCGTCGCCTCCACAGAACGCAATCAAGGTCACTCCATTTCTAATCATGTTCTCCGCCATCTGCCTTGTATCATCGGCCGTCGTCTCTCTCTTTCTTCTCCCCACCACCGTATATTCCAGACCCACCTTTTTGGCCTCATACTCCCCCATTGCTCCAGCGCCGACAAAGAGAGCAATTTCCTCTTCAACTGGCTTCAGCGCTTGTAGGAACCTCTCTGCCCTTGCAGGCGCCACTGGATCGGCCCCAAGCAGGATGGCCGTTTCCAAGACATCCTTCCCATCTGTGCCTTTCAGGCCGACCTTTCCACCCATCCCAGCAATCGGATTCACGATTAGGCCGATTGTCTTCATAAGGCGTTCTCTTCATCAATCATAGAATATCCCGGGATATATGCTTGGTCAAAGAGATATCTCGCTCATCCCACTTTTTCGGCTTTGGTGATTGAAGTTCTCTGCTTGGTACCTTGTGTAAGAGTTTCGTTTAGAGACTTTAGATCTTTCTTTCTCTTTTTGAACTGCCGTAGAAAGTGTCGATAGCATTTCTAACAGTCTTCCCTTCCGGCAGGTAGTTTTGCGGAAAACCTTTAAGGGGGTTATCTTCTATGCATTCCCAAATCAATTGTGAGAGAGATCTGCCATTAGCAAAGAGAAACAGAGCATAAAGGAATTCTACGACACCTTCGGATGGCAAAAAAACGAGGATGGCACATACAGAGATACAACAACCTTTGTGGACACGAGACCGGTCCTAGATTCGTATCGTCACAAGACTCTTATGCGCGTCAAGGAATTTCTGAAACCTCACGGAGAATTCTTTCTCGACGCGGGTTCAGGATCCATTCCGCTCCCGGAATATCTGGAATATTCATCCGGCTATAAGTGGCGAGTATGCCTTGACTTCTCTAGAAGAGCCTTGATAGAGGCAAGATCTAAAATCACCAAAGAAGGTCTTTGTGTGTTGGGCGATGTGACCAAGTTGCCTTTCAAAGACGACGTCTTTGAGGCTACGGTGTCATCACATGTTCTCTACCACGTTCCGGCTGACGAGCAGAAGTCTGCTGTTCTTGAGATGCATAGGACGATGAAGCCTGGAAGCAGCTGCGTGATCTTATACAGTTGGTTTCCCATTCCTAACCGCCTAATCACGAAGCTCCAGAATTCCGCATTTTGCCTAAAGATCTGGAGGAAAATTCTCCAGACGCCCGAAGAAGACGATATTCGTCCGCTTTATTTTCATGCCCATGACTACGAGTGGTTCCAGGACAAGTTCCTTCATCTGGACGGTTGGAACGTAGATATACGTTGCTGGCGGTCAGTTGATTCCATTCTCACAAGAATACTAGTACCAAGCAGCTATCTAGGCCACCTTCTGATGAGGTTGATCTTCTGGTCTGAGACGGTTCTTCCGCACGCTTTGGCAAGAATAGGCAGGTTTCCGATGATCATTATCAGCAAGAGAGGCCAGGAATCCAGCGCACAAGAAAGCTAGCATATTCTAGGAACAGGGTCTCCTATTGGCGGGGAAATGATCCTTTTCCCACCGATGACTGTTTCAAGCACGACCTCGCTGAATTGATTTGTTGCCTCTCCTATTATTTCGGCGTTTTTGCCTTCCTTGCTCTCTCTGAGTGCATCTACTACCTCATCCGCCTTTTGAGGAACTACCCCGATGATTATCTTCCCTTCATTACCGACATCAAAGGGGTCGATGCCGAGCATCTCGCACGCTGCTTGGACATCCTCACGAATCGGAACCTTCTCCTCCCGTAGGAGTATTCCGACTTTGGATTTCTCGCTCCACTCGTTCAGGGCATTGGAAATTCCTCCCCTAGTAGGATCCTTCATCGAGACAATTCCGCCGACATCAAGGATTCTATTGATCATTCTATTAAGCGGCGCAACATCTGATTTGATCTCACTTCCAAAATCGTAACCTTCCTGAGATGACAGCACAGCCAATCCATGGTCTCCAATCGTTCCGGATATCACTATCTTGTCTCCGCTTCTCAGATTCGAGTCAAGTATCCATTCGGCCTCGAAATGCCGGTACGTTCTGACGGTTCTCAGATTGTGGTCAAGCTCTTTGCTTCTCATTCCTATTCCAGAGGTGTTTATCACGCATCCGCCAAGTTTTCCCTTCTCGACAACCTTTGTATCGCCTGTTATTATCCGAACTCCGGCCTCTCCGCAAGTCTGCCTCATACTCGTCAAGATTCTCTCAAGATCGGTTATCGGAAGGCCTTCTTCCAAGATGAAACCGGATGTAAGGGCAAGGGGGCTAGCTCCCATCACTGCTATGTCGTTCACTGTACCGGCTACTGACAAACGCCCGATATCGCCTCCGGGAAAGAAGAGAGGCTTGACAGC
>CAZBDB010000190.1:0-3201 GCA_964490655.1 uncultured Candidatus Bathyarchaeia archaeon
AGCGCGACCACTAACCTGTGCGAAGCCTTGGAGGGCGCAGACTTTGTCATCGTGACGATCAGGGTCGGCGGCTTAGATGCCCTGAGGGACCTCATTGAGATTCCTCTAAGATTTGGCACGATGGAGGTTGTCGGAGATACGGTCGGTCCAAGCGGCTTGCTGAAGGGCATGCTTGAGATTCCCGCTGTAGTCGATATAGCCAACAAGGTGAAGGATGTCTCTCCGGAAGCAGTCATCCTTAACTTCACTAACCCTATGACGCCGATATGCAGAGCAGTCAGAAAGACCACTAACTTAGAGATGATTGGCTTATGTCACGGTGTCCACCATATCCGCAAACTAGCATCCAGCATTCTGAGAAGTTCTCAACATCCTCCAGAAGAACTAGACGTTGACGCAGCCGGCATAAACCACCTTACGTGGACCGTCGGCATCCGATACGAAGGTAGAAGCGTATACGAAGAATTTGTGAGCAATCTGTTCTCAGAAGAGCATGAACACATCATAGCTAGACATCCCTACCTGATCGGCAGAGAGCTTTACGGGGTTTTTGGGGTCCCGCCCACACTCAGTGACAGGCACACATCGGAGTTCTTTCACTATCTCTACGACTGGATCAGTGACCCCATCTACGGACCAATCTTGAGGAAGACAAGCGGATATATCGAATATGAGAACAAGACATTAAGTAGAGCTGCAGTTGAGAATGAGGAGAAAAGGATGCGAGAGCTGCGTAAAATGGCCGAAGGACCAAAGGATGTCGAAATCTCACCAACAGGTGAGTACGCATTGGACATAATCTCAGCCTTGAAGCACGACAAAAGAAAGGGGCTGCTCGCCGCAAATATT
This sequence comes from uncultured Candidatus Bathyarchaeia archaeon, assembly GCA_964490655.1. Taxonomy (GTDB): domain Archaea; phylum Thermoproteota; class Bathyarchaeia; order Bathyarchaeales; family WAQA01; genus CAZBDB01. The sequence continues at coordinate 850 of CAZBDB010000190.1, forward strand.
CCGAATGGGGATACAATAAAAGGGATAGCCTCTGAATACATTGTTGAGGTGCCAGTTGAAGTAGACAAGCACGGCTTCACGCCAACAAGAAGGATCTCTCTGCCACGTCCGATCATCAGTGTGCTCAATCAGCATTTGGTCAAGTTCGAGACACTTGTGGACGGAATCTTAGAAAGAGACAAAGACCTGATCGTTCAAGCGATCGCCATGGACCCGCTCACTCCTTCCCCTCGCAAGGCGGAGAAGATCTTCAGCCTCTTCGTTGAAAGATGCTCAGATTCCGGGTTTCTCTCTTTCTAACCGCAACAGCAACGGTACAATGCTAATGCAGAACATATGCCTACGCAAACGCCGATACATATGTTAATGCTCTCAGAGCACCCCTGAGCCATTAGTCCGGCTTGGGAGTTAATCATTCTTAATCCGTTTTGAGCAGTAGGTGGCCTGATCTGGGAGAGAGCAGTCTGTACTTTGCTTGACAACTCTGACATTCTTTCTGCGATCTTGTCATACGAGGCTGCCTCTAATGGATTGAAGCGGCTTCTCCTCCTATCTTCCCGAAGGTCTTTGATCATATCATGAATCGTGATTGCAGCTGACAATGTTTCGCCTACCAAGAATGCTTCTCTATCCTCGAGCGAAGCCTGGAAGACTTCGCCGCCAATCGCAGATGTTTGGTTTATGTAGTCCTCCTCGTCGATGTCTGAAGACTCTAGGTCTCTTATAGTTCTGTCCGCCTTTCCAACGATGCGATTCAGCTCATCTGGCAATCTCAGGCTACAAAATCTCTTGACCAAGTGTGCAAAAGCTCTTCTGATTCTGCCATTTTCATCCCTTAGAACGTCATCAGCCTTTAGCGCGGTGTAAGTCCTGAGGATGAGGTTGATAGCCTCTGATCTTTTCTTTCTGTTATGTTTGATCGGTTCTAGAATATTGTCTAGGGGCTGACAGTGTATGCAGAACCTATGCTTTGGGACGTATCCCCAGACCTTAAATATGCAATCCAACTGAGCGGATTCCCCATTGACTATGCATATATTATCCGTTGTTCAGTTTTAAACTTTCATGGCTAGCTAACGCTGCAAAGGAAGTGTGCTGAGAATCTTCTTTCGTGTCAGGCTCGAGCTTCTCGCTGTCTTGGCATATGTATTAAGAGAATAGTCTAGCGTCTTTCCTGCATCCGTATCTTGTATGATTCCAAGGACAATATGGGAACTAGCCCGAGGAGGATGGCGATTGTCCAGTCAATCCACGTAAGATGGATGATGTCGAGATTGATGTTGAGTATCAACATAAGCATCGATTGGATCTCTGGGATATACATCAATATCAGATGAGCCAATGGCACGAGCAGTATAAGGACCCAAACGATCCAATAGTTGTCTTCTTTAAGTATTCTATGAATTGGCTTGTTCATTCGCCTTAGTGACATTATTGATGCGCACTCCGCTATGAACGCAACAGTGTGCAACATTGTGCGAGCTTTTGCTTGCGCCCAATTGGCTGGATTCAGGAAGCCGTCCGGAGAAAAGTTTGGGATATACCCTATCTTGTTCTCGTCAAAAAAGGGCACAATACCATTTAGAGTTCCAAAGTAAACAACGTAGAACATGAGTGCCAAAGATATTGAGAAAAGCAAGAATGCAACTTTCTGTTGCTTCGTTATGCCTTCGGTGTCTCTGGGTCTTTCCTTCATCACATCCTTGCTTATCCGGTCTATTATAAGAGCAAAAGGAGGTATGGAATGGGCCATCATGAAGATGTATATCTGTTGCCAAGTGTTGAGTAGAAAGAGACCCGGGATAAATGATGACCCAAAGTATATCAAAGCCTCCGCAAAGTTGACTGCAATATAGAAGAAGATAATGCTCTGAATCTTCTGGAATATTCCTCTTCCCTCGCTGATACCAGTAACTATCGAGTTGAATGAATCGTCGGCGATTATCATATCAGCGGATTGTTTCGCGACATCCGTTCCAGTTATGCCCATTGAAATGCCAACGTCGGCCACGGAGATTGCTAGTACATCGTTCACGCCGTCACCGGTCATAGCGACGACGCGATTCTGCTTCTTATACCGATCTGCTATGATCATTTTCTGCTCTGGAGAGACCCGGGCGAATACGGAAGTTCTCGAGAATTCTTCATCTGCCAAAGACTGGATTTCCTGCCCTTCGACAGCCAAGTCTCCTTCTCGTGCGATCCCTACCTGCTGTGCAATGCTTTTCGCTGTCATTGCGCTGTCACCTGTTATCATGACTGACTTGATTCCTGCACCCTTCGCTTCGAGAATAGACTGGCGAACGCCTTCTCTGGGAGGATCTGTGATGGCTACAAACCCTAGATAAGTCA
>CAZBDB010000191.1:0-1616 GCA_964490655.1 uncultured Candidatus Bathyarchaeia archaeon
ACATTGTAGAGCCTCTTCAGGTTGTATATCCTCTCTCCAGTCTTCATGAACTCCTCAAGGCTCATTTCCCAGCCTATAACTTGGTTGATCCAATCGACTAGGTGTCTCGGCTTCACACCTCCAAACATTATGAACTTGCAGACCTTTAGAGAATCGAACATACACATCAGATTCTGGACCTTAGCAACGAGTTCGCCCTTGCCCTCGACGCCATGACGATCCTGGACCTCAGGATATCCGAGATCGGGCAGTGTTACGCTCCTCTCGAATATGTGACTAAGGCTCTGAAGATGGCATGCGCCACGATTAGACGTAGCGTAAGAAACACCTTGACTATAATATGCTCTGGGATCGTGGGCTGGAAGCTCAAGGCCCTTGACATGGATCGCAAACTCGTGGGTCAATCCGCCGATCTTCTCAGAGGCAGCTCGCACACCCTCCCCCAGAAGCCAGCCCAAGCCCTCCCTCCTCCCGATCGTCTCAACCATCCTAATCATAGACTCCGCATTTCCCCATTCAAGGTGGACTCCTCCCGTATCCTCGTCTGTAATCAAGCCACGGTCGTAAGCCTCCATAGCAAAGGCTATAGCGGCACCTGTGGAGATTGTGTCCAATCCGTAGCGGTTGCAGAGCTCATTCGCCTTTGCTACAGCTTCTAGGTCGTCGATTAAGCAGTTAGCTCCCAGCATGGCTGATGTCTCATATTCTGGTCCAGCTCCGTCGACCTCGCCATACTTTCCATTCTTGATTCTGACCTCTCTGCCGCATCCGACAATGCATCCGCTGCAGTAATATCGACCTGTGAGTATTGTTGCAGTCATCGTTTGGCCGGACAGCTTCTCGGTGCCCTCCTCCCATTTCCCCACAAGCCAGTTCTTGATCGGAACATCGCCTAGATACTCCATTGCAGTCATTCCTCCGCTCGTCCCATTATCGTGCGTGTTCTTCGTCTTTTCTACGACCATGGGCGCCAATTCCCTGACTGAGTTCTCTAATCCTTCCGGATTCGCCACGTCTGGCGACAGAGAGCCTAGAACGCCTATGGCCTTTAGATTCTTTGAGCCCATAACTGCACCTAAGCCGCACCTGCCAGCAGCCCTCCCATGCTTTCCATCGCTCATTATCGCTGAGATCTTGGCCAGCTTTTCGCCAGCAGGTCCGATGCAAGTCACAGCCGCTTTGCTGTCAGTTTCGCCTTTAATGATCTCATCAAGCACGTACGTGTCTTTACCCCATAAATGACCTGCATCTCTTATCTCTGCTTCACCGTCATAGATCCAGAGATAGACAGGTTTGTCCGATCTGCCTTCGATTATCACTCCATCGTACCCCGCCTTCTTCAGCTCAGCCCCCCAACTGCCCCCGATATCGCTCTCACCATAAAGTCCAGTGAGAGGCGACTTCGCTACAACTTCATGTCTACCTGAGAGAGGAACCTTGGTGGCTGTTAATGGACCTGTCATGAAGATCAGCAAGTTATCGGGACCTAGAGGATCGGTCTGTGGACTTGTTTCGTCGAAGAGGACTCGCGCTGCAAGCCCACTTCCGCCGATATATTTCCTCAACACGCCATCGTCAAAGGTCTTCGAAGCGAGCTTTCCATGAGTCAGATCTAC
>CAZBDB010000191.1:1716-3201 GCA_964490655.1 uncultured Candidatus Bathyarchaeia archaeon
CTGGGCCTAACTTTTGTATCCTCACCCCAGTGGTGCACCATTGTGAAGTTGAGCTTGGCGCCTTTCCTCACGTAAATCTCCGAGACTCCCAGATGAGTTGCCTGCAGTGCGTCAATGTGTTGGACGCAAGTTGTCAAGATCTGGGAGTTCGACCCCTTCTCCGCAATGATCAAATTATGCACCCGCTGCTCTGAGTTCCGTCTGGTCATGAGAAGGCATGACTGTAGGGGGAAGGTTATCTCAGCTCCAGGAAGTATCCTCATGAAGTATCCGCCACTGTACTTCTCATCAACCTTCCTCGTATACTCATCTTGGTTCCTATCGATGAGCTTCCAGCGGAGGTCCTCAAGCCAAGGATACGTTTCGAGGGCTTCCTTTGTGTCCATCATCTCGATCTTGTCTTCAAAGTGTTCGTTCACCTGAGAGAAGAGGGTGTTTTGATCCACATGGAAGTAGACGCCCGAACTGTCTTCCTCTCTAAGTTCGATGCCGGCTCTAGCAGCTCCCTCCAAGATCCTGTGAGGTAGATCCACTAACTGGCTCTTCGCTGTCAGAAGTACCATCCCTCTTCCTTTCTTAACATGCAGCTTACGCAGTGTTCGTATCCGTTTTCTCTTATCTCGTTGTAGATCTTTTTGGGGTCGTTGAAACAGTGACTCTTACCGTTCATTATGATGCAGGCGTACTTTGATTTGATGTGATCAAGGATGTCTCCCTTGTGGGTTACGATCAGGGCGGCGCTACCTGACTCCTCCAAATATCTCTGAAGCTCATCCGCTATGACCTTAAGGCTGTCAATATCAACGCCTGAGTCAGGCTCGTCCAAGAAGAGCATCTTCGACTTCAGAAACATCGCCTGGAGGATCTCTGCTCTCTTTCGTTCTCCTCCAGAGAAGCCAACGTTTATGTCCCTGTGAAGGAACTCGGTAAGCCTGAAGTTTTCTATCATCGCCTGCTCTTCCTTGCTGAAGCTATAATGTCTTTCCCTGCCCAGACATATCTTTAGGAGATCTCCCAGTTTTACACCCCTGATCTCCGGAGGATGCTGGAACCCTATAGTCATACCTAAGTTTGCCCGTTCATAGACGGTCAACTTGCTGATGTCCTTGCCCATGAACAAGATCTCTCCGGACGCGACTTCAAAAGGCGGTATGCCCATTATGGCGTGTATCAAGGATGTCTTCCCCGAGCCGTTCGGCCCGAACACAATGTAGTTTTCACCAGCTCTTAGCTGGAGACTGATGCTGTCCAGAATGATCTTTTCCTCCACCTTGACTGTGAGATCCCTGATTTCGAGGATACTATCATCCTGCATTTCCATTCTGATTACTCCGATATCGAACTGGTGTGAGGAGGGTGCCCCGAGTCTGAGATAAAGGAATCAACAGATAGGTAAATGTTTTGGTCTTTTTTCTTGCCAGCAAAATAACTGTTATTCCCGCAATTCTATTGTAACGTGGCAAAAGTCGCCCTCCATCCGGTATT
>CAZBDB010000192.1:0-3201 GCA_964490655.1 uncultured Candidatus Bathyarchaeia archaeon
TTCTTGTCGGATTGAAGATCGCGTCCAACCCTTCGATGCCCGTGCCCAATCAGCCTCTCAAGTAGACGTAGAAGGAAGGCAATAACTCTTGTAGCTAGCTACTATTTATTTACTCCTCTTTCGTTAGATCTGTTTTCCTTTCATTGGCAGCTGGTAAGTTCTAGACGACGCTATCTCGAAACGAAATTGTTTCCTCTGATGAAGAATCTCAGTTTTCTCTTCAGGTCTTTCCTCACACCTATTCTGTGGGAACGTCCTATTTCGGGTTCAACCTTACTGTTTGCGATGATGATCTCGCTTTCGCTTGAAAAGACTGGAGAATCGTTCAGACTCTTGTCGATCCGTAGTGCTACTGTGAGTTTTCCGGGACCGTTGGTCAGATCAGACATTTCCCTAACAGGTCTGTTTCTCTTCATGAACTCTATCCCTTTGGTGGGCTCTATGGCTCTGATCAGAACTGCACCTATTCTGTTCGGCTCGTGAGCTACTATGTTGAGCATCCAATACCTGTGGACATTGTAAATGAAGGTTCTTCCCGGTTCTCCCCACATCGGGCTGTTGTAGGTCTTTATGCCGTGAAAGGCACGGGAGGCTGGGTCATCCAGACCGTAGTAGGCTTCGGTCTCAACCATTATCCCCTCTAAGAAGATTTCATCCAGTCTTCTAATCAGCCTCTTGCCTAGCAGCTGCCTTGCGACGATCGCTGGATCTCTCAAATAGCACTCTTCAGGGATTATCTCACGATTTCTCATCTGACCTGATAGGCTCCTGTCGTCTATTCAGCTCTTAGCGCGCGGCACCAGTCTTATGGTTATCAGCGATGGCTTTTTGTATCTTACTGCGTAATCGATTATACGAAGTGAAGATCTGATCATGGAGGGGCAAATGGAAATGGTGAAGGCAATGGTTGTCTATGAGTCGAAGTACGGCAATACCAAACTTGTGGCAGAGAAGATCATAAAAGGAATTGGAGAAACTGAGCGAATAGAAACGGTTCTCAGTGAGGTTAAGAAGGTTGACCTAGACGATATGACTGATTATGATGCGATCTTGATAGGGTCTCCGAATCATATCGGCAGACCTACCAGACATATCACGAAGTTCATTGATAAACTCGGCAAGCTCGGCGTGAAGGAGAAATCGGCTGCTGTTTTCGACACATATCTTCGCAGTGATTTTGAGAAAGCGGTCAAGAAAATGGAGAAGCGAATCACTGAGAAGGCTCCCGGACTAGAGATGATAGCGCCAGGATTGTCCATCAGAGTTCAGGGCATGAAAGGTCCGATCATAGAGGAAGAACTCCCAAAATGCAAGGAGTTCGGAAGGAAGATAACAACCGAGATCACTGTTTAGATAGATCACGAACTTGATTCCCCATCATCAAAAGCAAGGTTACAGCGAAATTGAGAAAGAAAGAAGAACCCAAAGAAGATTTGGCTGGCCTTCTTGAGGGATTTCGAATTTGGGAAACTGAGGCAAGGGCTGGATATTCGCTGAGTGTCGTTGTCTATTCCATTCCAGAAGAAGGGTTTGAATACATGCATCGACTTGCAGACTCACAAGATCCAGATATACTGTGGATTATGAAACAGAACTTGAAGAAGAAAAGGCTGACCAGAAACTTTCTAGGTGAAGTAGCTTCAATAAGGAAACGGTAGAATGAAGTCCAACCCAAGGAGTCTTTTGCTTAGCTAGATAGCTTGAGAATGATCTTTCATGAAGATCGAAAAAGTGAAAGATACCTATCTTGATCATAGAGAATATTTAGAATTCATCAATGATGCCAATGTAGATAACGATGACTGGGTTCCTTTTGATTCAGTGGAATCGCTCGGAATATTTCTGTTTTCACATCCAGACTATGATGCGAATAGGCACCTCGTAGTCACTTTTGACGAAGGGATTGTGGCGGATCTGCTTGTCAGAACACTTTCCCCTGAACGAAGAGTTGCTGAGATACAACTGAACATTACGGTTGATTGGCGAAGTAAGGGACTAGGAGAGAGACTTCTTTCGACTGCACTTGAAACGTTGGATGAGTGTGTTGACGTTGTCAGGATAATTCTGTCTAAAGGCAATCGTGAGATACTCCCATTCGCTGAGCAGCGCGGCTTCAAGGCTCTAACGCAGATTGACTTGGCGTGTGACCTGGAACCTATCGAGCCAATTCATATTCCAGTAGGATACGAGATGCAACCAATGCAGTCAGATCAGTTGGCAGCAGTGAATTCCTTGAGAAACCATCTCTTTGGAGTCGCACATAGAGTAGAGGAGTTGAAAACGCTGGTAAGAGGAGGTGTTATCCAAGCAAGTGTTATTGTCGTTGCAAGTGATGGAGGAGTTGTCGGTTACTGTATTGCACAGAAGGATACTCGAGCGCGATCCAAAGAGGGGACTATAGTAGAGATTGGTGTTGAGCGGGAGTATAGAAGGAGAGGGATTGGAGAGGCCGTGTTGCAGATGAGCCTTGATTGGCTTAGATCTGTAGGCTGTAACAGAGTGACTGTTAGCAGCAGATCCAGTAATGTTCCCGCATTGAGGCTGTACGAGAAGACGGGATTCAAGATTCTCAGAGAGAAGGAGAAAATCCTAGAGAAGAGAAAACCAGATTAACCTAGTCCCGGGAAGCTGCCCGCTCGAGAAAGCCTCAAACAAGACTGACCCGATTTTGCCTCTCACTCGCAATTCCCCTACATGAAATCTGTTAGGGATGCTTCCTTCCTCTCTTCGAATGATATACCCATCGGCTTGAAGGTTTGACCCAACGCGGTTCTCAGGTTCCGAATATAGTCTTCAGTGTTTACCTCTCGGAAGCTCTTCACAAGCTCGGTCGGCTTTACCGTGAATGTTCTGCCCTGATAGATGAAAGGTCGCACCTTGATGAATGAGACGACATCCCCCTTCCCAAGTCTTCTCCCTATGTCAGCAAGTTGTACCGCGCTTTGGTAGGGCTGATGAAGCTGAGCGGCCTCTGCGGTTCTCTCGGATGGGTCGAAGTGTAGCTTTACAGTGTACTCCAAGTCGCCAAACGGAACCTTCTCTGCCTTGAGATCATCTACCGCGCCGTCAACGACGCTTCTTATCCTCTTCTTAGCAGCCTCGAATTCAGCCCAGTTCTTCACGTCCTTGAGCTCCTTCACGCAGGCAGTGAAGACATCTTGTATGAAGGGGGGTGAGTTGGATTTTATGGCTGTGACGCCT
>CAZBDB010000193.1:0-3180 GCA_964490655.1 uncultured Candidatus Bathyarchaeia archaeon
AGCACGTTTCAAGCTTGACTCATACATGGCGACACACATTTCTATGTCTTTTCTTCCATTGATGCCATATTCAGGGGGGATGTCGTGGATGGCTGCGTTCGCTATGCTCATAATCTCATCAGCGACTCCTACGAGGAATTCATAATTGTTGCCACCAAAGGCGCAGCCAGCGAATGGGTTCTCGTAGACGATTTCGGGTTCGGTCTTCGCAACTATGCTTTGGATCGCTTGGACACCGTTGAGTTCTCGAGTTACCTTCCGCACCGGTACATCTTTCGATCTTCCTCTTTCCTTAGTCTCTAGACTTAGTTGGATTTCGCCTCCCCAAGCCCATCTGCATGCATTGAAGAGGGTGCCTTTGGTTCCGACTACTTCTCTATAGTTGGATTTGCCTACAACTCCGTAAGCTACTTCACATATGCCGAGGACGCCATTTTCGAACTCAACTATGGCGTGACCCCAATCGTCATACAGTTTAGATGTTTGACGTCTAGTTCTTCCCGAAATCTCTTTGGCTTCGCTTCCAGCAAAGGTTCTTATCTCAGACATCCGATGCGAACCCATATCGAACAGTCTGATGATGGGCGAATGTGAACTGAACGGTGACCCAAGTTGCGCGTTGACTGGGGCCGGGTCGATGGCATACGTTCTGAGAACATCCCCAATTATGCCCTTTTCAATGATCTTTTTCATTGCCCTTTCACTCGGGGTTCTGTAGTAGTTCTCAGCAACCTCGTAGTAGACGCCAGCCTTTCTGCAGGCATTTATAATCACGTCGCAGCAGGGAAGGCTTATCGACATGGGTTTCTCTATCAGCACATGCTTGCCATGTTCTGCAGCTGTTTTTGCCACGGTGTGATGGGTGTAGTCGCCAGTGCATATGTCAACGAAATCTATATCCATCCTCAGCATTTTCTCAAGCTCCGTGAAATACGGAACGTGATACATCTGCCCTTTCTCTCTTGCCCTTGCCTTCACCAAGTCGCAGACCGCGGCGAGTTCGACAAGGCCATTCTTCTGCAGCTCTTCAGCTGCTTTTAGGTGCCATCTGCCAATCCCGCCGCACCCGACTAATCCCATCTTGGGTCTTCTTGAGGTAGCCATAAGCAGCACTCCTAACAAGTCAGCAATGGCGCGTGTCTCATAGAGAGATGACTAAAGCCGTCTCAGATACTCCATTCCCCTTTGGATGGCCGCTTCCCTCTCCGCTTCATCCCCACTTTTGATTGTGAGAAATTCTTGGGCCATGGAGCCCTTGTAGCCTGCTTTCTTCATGATCTCCGCTAGAGCTGGGAAGTCTACTGTGCCTTCCCCAACGGTGGTGCAGTACCACCTGCTTGTCTCCTCGTCGTACAACATGTCTCGTATATGAGTGGCCACAATGTGGGAAGCCGCCGACTCCGTAGCTTCTACGGGGTCCTCTCCAGTGCCCGGTGGGCCATCCCACTGGTACATGTTGCCGGTGTCGAGAGTTATCCCGAGGTATTTGCAGTCCACTCCTTCAACTATCTTGTTCACATCAGCCACGTGAGGCAAGGCATCATGATTCTCTATGCCGAAGGCGATGTCATAGCTTTCAGCCGCGTCCATCACCTTCTTCAGGTTGCGGATTGCCAGCTCGATCTGAGGCTCCTTTGGTTGATCTCGAAGGGCTCCGGGCGTTATTCTTATGACCTTGGCTCCGAGGAGTTCCGCTAGCTTCAAGCTTTCAATCGCGCTTTTGACCCATTTGCCAGACCTGTCGGAAGCGCAGTTCCCTCCCAAGTCATAGACTATGCCTATGCCATTTCTGTCTAGAAACGCCTTGGTTTTCAGCATTTTCTCAAAATCAGGGAGCCCATAGTTTTCGAGAAGATCATGCATGATCTGAAGTTCGTCAAGCCTTAGCCTTACGGCGTGTCTCAGGAGATCCCACAAATCCCATTGCTTGCTGCTGAGCTGCTTGATGTACGTGTAGCTGTCCAAACCAACTCTCATATCAAAAACCTCACTCGCACCAACAAGGGCTACGTCACTCAGGAACGATCACTGCCTTCATACAGTTGCCTTTGCGCGCAGTCTCTACGGCTTCTGCAGCTTTTTCGATAGGGGATCTGTGGGTTACGATCTTGTGTAAGGGCATAGTTCTGTGGTACTTCTCGATGATTCTGCGGCTCCTTATGAAGCCGTAGGGTCCTACTCCCCAAGATCCGTAAAGGTTTATGTCTTTCCGACACAGGATGTATGGATTCACGGGGATGGTCCCGCGGTCGGTGAAGTGGCCTACCTCCACGTATACCCCACCTCCTTTGACCATCTCAATACCCTCTATGAAGGCTGTAGGGACTCCAGCAGCTTCGAAAACGACGTCTGCCCCGTCGGGGATCAGGCTATTAACCTTCGATATCCTGTCTTCCGGAGACTTGACCTCATCAATACTGATAGTGTGGTCCGCTCCGAATTCCTTGCACATATCTAACCTGGTCTCAGGTGCGCCCACTACGACTATTTCATAGGCTCCGCACAGCTTGGCCATGATAGTGATCATCAATCCTATTGGGCCAGAGCCTTGGACGACTACAGACTTGCCTGGCCCGAGCCCTCGGAGGACGTTCGGGCCTGATGGTTCAATAGCTCTCTCAACAGCCTTTACGCCAACCGACATAGGCTCTACTAGAACAGCAACTTCAGGCGGGACTTCCTGGGGTATCTTGTATATGCGAGCTGTTTCTCCATGGATGTACCTGTAGGTCGACCAACCCCTACCCCACCCGAGCAGAAGCGGATGGGTCACATCTACTGCACGTCCTGAGAGCAAGGTGACTCTATCCCCGACATCCAATGGTAGCCCAGTTATGTCTTTTTCGCTTGCTTCACTGCCCTTCTCAACAACTATGCCAACAGTCTCATGTCCCAAGATCTGTGGGTAGACGTGCTCTACTCCAGGAAACGGCTCCCGCGAGTATATCAGGTGTATATCTGTTCCGCAGATCCCGGACATCTCAACCTGTAGAAGCATATCTTTAGGCTTGACCTTTGGCACGTCGTATTCGCGTGCCTCGATCTTTCCAGGCGAAACTAACACAGCTGCTTTGGTCCTGTAACTTGAGGATTTCAACCAGGTTAACCTCTGAAGTCTAGTGAATGCGAATCACTATTTATGGTTTCGTCATCGAAACGCAAAGTGATAAGTCATGGGTT
>CAZBDB010000194.1:0-3175 GCA_964490655.1 uncultured Candidatus Bathyarchaeia archaeon
TGAGGAGCCTGTGATGCCTGATGACATCGATGGCCACGCAGAGATACGGAGGAACATTGATGTTCCGATTGCGACAGGCGAGCATGAATACACACGATGGGGCGCAATGGAGCTGCTGAAACGTGAAGCAGTGGACATACTGCAGATGGATGTCACATGGGCTGGCGGAATAACCGAGATGAGGAAGATATGCGCCTTAGCATCGGCTGAGGGAAATCCCGTTGTTCCTCATGCTGGATGGTCAGAACCAGCTCAGGCTGTGACGTTCTCTCATCCTGAGTATGTCTGTCCGATGATAGAGTATCTTGTGAAGCATTCTGTCCTTCAGCAAGCCTTCAACAAGGAGAAATTGCAGCCGGAGAAGGGATACTTCTATGCGCCCAATAAGATTGGGTTGGGATTTGAACCACAGATGGAGAAGCTCGTAAAAGAATAGCGCGCTAAGACAATGAGGTCTAGACACCAAATCTATGATTGCTGATGCCTGGTTTGTGATCCTTCACCATTTCCTCAGTCTCTGCCCACTTAACTCTCTCGTTAGAACACCGACTAGGTCGCGGTGCCTTTTGAGTATGCTGTGCCAGGTCTCGCCTTTCTCTGTTTTCCGGTATCCGTCTGTTTTGTTGCCTTCGATTAGCCCGTTCTCTTTGAGATATTTCAGGACACTATCCGTTTGATACCGGTTTCCAGCTCTTCTGTAGATGTCGTACCAGAGCGTCTTGCCGCGCTTTTCTTGTGCGGAATCGAATATGTCAAGGTACTCCTTCAGTCTCTCCACGGCTCTTGAGGGAGGAGGCGCTCTCCTACGAGGCAATCTCTAGCCCTCGATGGTTTTCCCCATCTGCACAAGTCTTGAGTATCTGTTCCTGAGCTTGCGATACTCGCGCAGTAGAGTAGAGCCGAACAGCACCATGACCACAAAACCAAATAGTCGGGCGCCAAAATATAAATAGTCGAGGGCTCCTGTGCTTCCTTCCAATACGTTCTGCAAGCTTTGCATCGCATTTGCAAAGAAGGTTATCGAAAGGATCACGATGAACGAGCCCGACCAGAAAAAGACCGATATGCTTCTGTTCATGTCTTTGATCATGGTTCTCGCGTCACTCCACAGCTCATCGTACAGCGCCTTTAATTGTGGTAGTTCTTTATCTTCATCTCCCATAGTTCTCATCACCTAGAACAACAGTGACAGCTAAGCAATATCAACCTTATTCTAGAAACAAAGCCATACTTATTTCTAGAAGCTAGCTGACAAGCGATACTGGTGAATGATTCCAAAGATCGATCGATCAGGGCTATACTACCTTACGGTTGGAGGGACTTGGTTGTGGATGGAAATGAAGATTTCTCCTGGAATGGATATGCGCCAAGGGAAGGAGATCACGTGATACTCATGGGGACGCAAGAATGAAATGTGACTTACAAGGAGACATCTTCTGCGAGATTGAGGTTTTGTCGCCTACATCTGGTAAAGAGTTGACATCGATCGATTGCTTGGGGGTCACTCGATCTTGCTCATTTTCTCTTTCCCTACTGCAAGAAGCCCAGTCCCTACCAGCCAAACTAACCCCGTCTGCACCAGCTGAAGATACAACATACTCATAGTAGGATCTTGCTGACTGAAGTCCAGAGTGTAACTGATAACGGCTATGGACACTACGAGCATGCCGATCGACACGAAAATCGATATAATGACGTTTATGAATAGCCTCACCGATTTTTCCGAGAAAGCCGGATTAACAAGGAAGAGACCGAGAGCGAAGGCTGTGTAGGCCGCCGCGAACAACATCATCAACGCCGAGCTGGCGAGCGAGGAAAAGAGACTGGTTGGCGAAGACAGGAGCCCCGCAACGGCTGAGGTTGCACCTACGATCGGGACTGCCACTAGCCAGCCTTTCAGTAACATGGCCTTCACAAACCTGCCCTCGCCGTAAGGCGATTTACGATATATGAAGAGATTGTCCTTTCCTTGTACCGTCACGTCGCCAGTTATCATAATAACGAAGACCGGCACGATGAACATTGTAGGCGCTATCCTGTATATGAAAACAGATTCGCTCTCGATGCTGGGCACAACGAATATGCTCATCAGAAGAAGCAGGCCTACCATGTAGGTCATGTTCGACAGGTTCTCAAGTCTACGGCTGTAATCCTTGAAGATCGATACAAGGAGAGTGCCGAATGAGGCGCTTCCGCCCATATATCTCACACTCTTGTAGAAAACGCCGTCAGGTTTGGCCGTCGAAGATATGAAGGTGGTCGGTTCGAGGCTGTAAGCGTGGTCAGCTACCTTTGCGCCTAGAAACAGAGACGCCCCAAAGAACGCGATAAGGCCCGCAAACTTCGTGAACGTCTCGAAGCCGACTGCACCTATATTGCCGGGTCTGACCGCGAAGTCAACGATCACCTCTGCACCCCAAGAGGTGGGCAACAAGCCCAAAAGAGTTCTAATGACACCGCTTGTCTCTGGATCTGCCAGCGTTTGGGAAAGGCCGCCGAACTGGATCGCGTAGATCAGAGCGACCATAGGCAAAGCTATGATCATCGCGAGGGCTCTTCCGACATCCTTGCCGTGCGCTGTCCTACCCAACTTGGTTCTCAAAACGGCAGCGATCACTGTGCCTATCCAGGAACCTGAGAGAAATGTGACAATGAAGATCACAACAGTCAGCGAAATCTGAACTACATCAAGTCCCCGGGGAGCCAGAAGACCCGTGAAAACTCCAGTGACCACAGTGACGAAAAATGCGTAAAAAGGGAGCAGGCCTAGAAACTCGCCCAATAGAAGGTCGCTCGGCTTCATTGGCGCTGCAAGAAAGATCTCCAGTTGCCTTGTCTGCTCTTCCCTCAAGGCACTAGTGACCGGGGATATCATAAAGCAGACGAACATTGTGAAAAGGATGATCTGCACCGTGGCCACAGCAGCATTGGAAAGCAGCAAGACGAGGAAGTCCTCGACAAACAGGTGTACGAATGCCGGCGTAAGAAAAGCTACGTAGATCAGAAGCAACCCGGCTGCTAGAAAGGGAAAGAAACGCCTAATCTTCCTTATCCTGCTCGTGTGGATGCGATATTCGTTTCTCGCAACCACAAGCCACTTACGCGTCGGCACCTTTCTGCTCCCTCCACGCCAGAAGCTCCTTCTCTTCGACTCCTCCAGTTACGGCGATGAAGG
>CAZBDB010000195.1:0-3170 GCA_964490655.1 uncultured Candidatus Bathyarchaeia archaeon
CGTCTTGAAATTGACCAAGATGATCGGTGTTCGAACCCCGCTCAACCCAAACCACGTCCAAGTCTTATCGCTCCTATCACAAAATCCCTTTTTAACTTTTGGGAAGCACCTCAAACCTTTATTCTGGGTCGTTCAGAATCACTATTGGAGGATTGCACGGAATCATTTATGACCAAGACGCGCGTCCACGTATATGTATCAAGGGGAAATAGTGATGGATAGAGAATGGTGCAAGGAGAACTATGAGAAGAGCATCACGAGTCGGGCGTGGGCTGCGACTCCCTACGATGCTGGCTGGGAGGAAAGCAGAAAATATGGAATAGATCTAGCTTCATCACTGGAGCTCAGAGCCATATTCGAGGAAGAGATGGCCCTTGGGTCGGTACCCAGTTGGGCAGTTGAAATCATAGACCGAATGATCGGGCCGTTTCCTATGTGCGGCCATTACACGTTTCCTGAGCCTCTGCTGCGAATCTGTGAAGCGATCAAAGAGGAGAGGTGTCCTGAGTTTGTCATCGGCTGTTACACGGCTGGCCCGGAGCGCAAAATGTTGATGTCCTACTACGCGTATTGCCTCGATGCTTGGCTCAAGAATGCACCGATCGCAGTTGCGACGGCCGAGCTTGCTATGAGGGACGATCTTGGCAACGATTGGTCTACGATCATAGGAGCGATTTGCAGATCACTTGGCTCGCCCTCTGAGAAAAAGGTAATTCTCATAAAAAGGCTTGTGCATCGGCTAAGATGGTGGATAAAGACGCTCATATGGCTCGACGATAGAAGGGATCGGTACATGTTAGACGTTTTCTCTGGAGATGTGAGGGGAGAAGAAGCCAAATACGGGGCATATGGAAACTCTCCTTTCGGTGATCCATACTTCATGGAGCTGGAGCTGCCAGAGATGAAGAAACTTGCCGAGCAGATACGTGAGATGCCGGGCGGAAAGGAGCTCTTGGTTCGCATCGAGAGCACTTGGTTGTGTGCACCAAAGGTATTTCGATATCTGGAGAACCTCATTCTGGAGATAGGGAGCATCGACTCGGAGGAAGTCCCGGATAGTGAGGTATCAATCCTCCAATGTGAAGACACATACCCAGACTTCAGCTCCTACAAAGGATGGTATTCTTCGTTCATGTCCTCCTTGACGGCTTGGCTTGAGGACGAGAATAGAGCCTCAAGTGAGCTTGGGGACAGACCCCCAGTCAAACACTGGCTTGCCAGGATACTCCGACACAAACTACAGCTCTTCGAGCGCTACGGAAATCTCGGGAAACTAGTCGGCTCCAAACCGTCAGGCACAGGCGGATCCAAGAGCATATGACCAATATAACACAGAAGGTTAGCTCACCAAAGCGGACCTGAGTCACTATCGAGGCCTTGGGATCAGGTCTCACTCTTCTCCTCCACGAGCCACTCTGCTAAGGTGATCTTGTTAGTGTTGTAATATTTCTCTGCGGAGACGAGTCCTCTCTCCGCCAACCTGTAGAGTATCCGATGTGTCTTCACCCGTGAGAAACCAGTCTTCCATCGTATATCTTTCTGCAACATCGTCCCGCCTTCTGCAACCAAAGTTTCAATCACCTTCTTCTCATCCTCCTTCAAGACGCGTAGAACTGCATCGAGGGTAGACTCTCCTTTCTCACCAGCTGATATAGAAGAAGGCTTCTCGGGTGGCTCTTTCTCACTCAGTTCAGGAAAAAGTGCAGCGTATCCCAAAACAGTCACCACGATAATAAGCGGAACAACAACCGGAAGAAGCCAGAAGGACTGAGGGAAGGTTCTGCCCATTCCGTAACCTCTTCCACCCCCTTCAGTCCCTAATCCAAGGACTAAGCTTATGACGCTGAGTGCGAGTCCAACAGCAACAATAAGAAATAGGATTCTTGAACGCATGCTTCCCTCACAGAAAATAAGGATGAAACACTGCTTATAAGATGTTTCAATTTCTGTAACGTTTTGTTACACCGACCATCTATACCGGACGGAACCTGTTCTTCTTGTAAGAGAAACCGAAGGAGGTGAAAAGTGAATGAATGGAAAAATGAAGATGATTGCTGGAATGGCATTAGCGTTGGCTGTATTGTCCATAGCTTTCTTTGCTACACCTGCTCTAGCTGAAGCCAACGGGATACAGGATGGCGATCAAGATCGGGATCAACAGAGACTTAGAACTAGGGATGGCAGCTGTGACGGTGAGATGCTACAAGAGCGGCTAAGACTACATAGACAAGACTGCAACTGCACAGGCGGACAGTACAGGGAGAGACAGCGAGCCGAGAACAGAATCTCCAATGAAGAACCGAGCTTAGAACAATACAGACACCAATACAGGCAAGGAAGTAGCTAAGGGCTCTGATGCCCTTTTCTTTTTTCTATCCGAATGAAAACAGCCGTCAAGAAGAGACCGTCAACCCAATTCAGTCAATGAAGGATTTATTGTTGCTCACGATTCCCATCAGGAATCTGTTACCGCTTCCACACCGTTCATAGGAAAAGCACACGTATCCCTCTTTTCCCCGGTCACAACAAGAGTATCGGAACAGCCCCGAAAGCTACTCAATTACAGCACAGGTTGATTTCTCAGGCTATCCCATCTGGCTTGATCCCGTGAACTTTCACGCTTACGGTAGAGTTCCCGATCGCTTTCACTTTTTCAGGAGGGATTTCCAGATTTTCCATTATGGCTTTTGCAGTTGGATCATTGATCATGCAATCGATAGGGAAGGATACCTCATCGATTATTCTCACATCTTGAAAGCCAGCCGCTTTTATGGCTGCTATATATTCGTCTCTCATTATTGCCCCTGAAAGACAGCCAACATAAGCCTCAACAGAGTTCTTTATGAAATCTGGAAGCTCCTTCAGCAAAACCAGATCTGAGATCATCAGTCTACCTCCCGACTTTAGCACTCTAAAGGCTTCTCGGAAGACTTTCCTTTTATCAGGGGCGAGGTTGATCACACAATTCGAGATGACCACATCAACAGAATCATCACCAGCCGGCAGATTCTCGATCTCTCCTAGCCTGAACTCCACATTTTCGTATTCGCCTTTCTCAGCATTCTCTCTCGCCTTTCCAATCATCTCCGGCGTCATATCTACACCTATGACTTTCCCGTTCTTGCCAACTCTATTCGCGGCAAGAAAGCAGTCCAATCCGACACCTGAAC
>CAZBDB010000196.1:0-3167 GCA_964490655.1 uncultured Candidatus Bathyarchaeia archaeon
AAAAAGGAGGTCGATCAAGTGAGCTTTTACCTATGCGGCTCATGCGCAAACCGAGTGAGATGCCAGACTCGCGAAGACAAAGACAGACTCGGACAGATCATGGAGCAAGGCGACTGCCCAAACTACCTGTTCAGATCGTCAACACGATACAGAAGCACATTCACATAGCTGGCCAAAGCCATAGGAGGCTGAAACTATCTTCTTTCTCAAAGAGAGAAGCAAGAGTGGCTGAGAAAGAATGGATTGTCAGAGCAGCATATACCAAGATAGCCAGAGAATACCAAGCTGACCGCGGCATCTTCGACCACACAAAAGAACTAGATGAACTCGTAGGCCTACTGCCCAGGAATGCAAGAGTCTTGGACGTCGGCTGCGGCGCAGGCGTTCCGGTTGCAGAATTTCTGGTCAAAGCCGGATTCGACGTCGTGGGAATAGATTTCTCAGAAAGCATGCTCGGACTGGCAAGAAAGAACGTTCCACAAGCCCAATTGATCATGGGAAGCATGACGAAACTAGGCTTCAGAGAAAATTCTTTCGATGGCTTAACAGCTTTCTATTCCATAATCCATGTTCCCAGAGAAAAACATCTCGCACTATTCCAAAGCTTTCACAGAATCCTCAAACCCAAAGGAGTGATGCTGATCTGCATGGGACCAGACGAATGGGAAGCAGTTGAAGAATATTATGGCACCAGGATGTTCTGGAGCCACTACAGCCCCGAAATATCCCTGGAACTAGTGAAGAATGCGGGATTCCAGATCATATTCAACAGACATATCCTAACTGGCGGAGAAAGACACTACTGGATCCTAGCTAGAAACACGAAATGAATGCTCGCACTGGTTAGATAGAAAAACCTGTTAGATCGTACCTTCGAGCTCAGCTGTGTATGAACCCAGCGTCTCTACATCGCAGACAACTTTGATCTTGTGAAGACTACGCTTTATGGGTTCGTCACTGCTGATGGTGAACAACACCTGGTCTCCGTAGTATGACGTGACGAACATGTCTCGTTTGACCTGCCTGGCATCCTGCGTCCCTATCTTCATAGTCGACTTGTCTGTCACGTCCTCTCCGTCAAGCAGAACCTTCCCTCCGACGTATCCAGAACCGGAGGCAACGTGGTTCACCAGTTTGAACTCCAACACTTTCTCACTCACTCTTCTGAGGCTGTCTTTCACATAATCCAAAGACATGGCCCATAACCTCTCCACCATTTCTGAGCTCTATGATACTTATATCTCTATTATTCAGCAGTAGCTACGTAAAGATTATTTAGGATACGCGTTCTGTGTGAGATGATGTGATTGTTATGTCCTTGGTGGATGTGATACTGACCCGTAGAAGCATAAGAACATACGAGAAGAAGAAGGTTCCAGAAGAGATTATGAACATGATACTTGAAGCGGGAAGGCAAGCTCCCTCAGCAGGCAATGCACAGCCTTGGCACTTCATTGTATTAACTGACGACGAGATCAAAGAGAAACTCTCCCATCGTAGATGGAGCGGCTTCATCAGAGATTCCGCATTCACAGTCGTAGGCTGCGGATACATCGGCGGCTCCTACGGGCGAAAATGGTCAACAGTCGACACAACAATAGCATTGGAAAACATGGTCATCGCAGCCTGGTCTCTAGGAATAGGCTCATGCTGGGTAGGAGACTTCGAGGAAGAAGAAGTCAAGAACCTACTGAATATCCCAGACGACTGGAAAGTTATAGCACTGATCAGCTTCGGATATCCAGCTGAACAGCCCGGAAGCAGATCGAGGAAACCTGTAGCTGAAGTCGTGAATTATAACAAATTCTGATTCCTGCAGTAAAGATCACAGCTATATGATTATCTCGCAGTCCCTGTCAGATTATTCTCTTTCTCCATCTTGTCCCTTTATTCGTGTCTTCGACGATTATGTCAAACCTTTCCTCAAGTTGCTTTCTTAGCTCATCCGATCTCTCATAATCTCCCGAAGCCCTAGCCTCCTCTCTTTCTCGAAACAGCCTTTCGGCTTCTTCTGGCAGCTTCTCTTTCTTGATTTCTTTCTGGAGTATCCCAAAGATGCTTCCAAGCTGCCTAAACGTAGTAATTGTCGATTCAGCAAGGTCCTGATTTATCTTTCCGCCTTGTTTCCCTATCAGATCGTTTATCTTGCTTGACAAAACGTGTAAGCAACTGAGTGCTTTGGGCGTGTCAAAATCATCATCCATCGCCGCTTCGAAGTCTGCTCTCTCAGCCTCTAAGATCTCTTCAAACACCTTTTCCTGCTTTGTGAAGCTTTTCGTGGCCTTAGCCGATTCCTGCAGGATCGCTAAGGTATTGTAAAGTCGTTCCAGACCTCTCCTCGAGTGCTCCAAGTTCCTCTCGCTGTAATCGATCGGTCTCCTGTAATGTGCGGAAGAGAAGAAATACCTGACAGTTTCTACATCATAGCTCTTCAGAACATCCCGTACTGTAACAAAGTTTCCCAGAGATTTGGCCATCTTTTTGCCCTCGACTGTGAGGAAGCCTGTGTGCAACCAGTATTTGACAAATGGCTTCTTACCCGATGCAGCTTCCATCTGCGCGATCTCAGCCTCATGATGCGGAAATACCAGATCGCGTGCTCCACCGTGCACATCGTACTGCGGCCCGAAGTGTGACTCTGTGATTGCGGTGTCCTCGATGTGCCAGCCCGGTCTGCCTTTGAACCAAGGCGAATCCCATCTCGGTTCGTCCGGCTTTGACCTCTTCCAAAGGCAGAAGTCTCCCTTGTTTCTTTTGTTTATGCTCTCGTCGATCCTCGATACTGCATCCTCAGCTCCTACAGTAGTCCGCCCAGAGAGCTTGCCATATTCCGAAAATCTGCTCAGGTCATAGTAGATGCCATCCTCTATCTCATATGCAAAACCTTTATCCAGCAACGTCTTCACCTGGTTGATTATCGCTTCGATGTAGTCTGTTGCCCGGGCATATTTGCTGACCGAGTCAATCCCCAAATCCTTCATGTCTTTGTAGTATTCTTCCTCGTACTTTCTCGCCAAGCTTTCCGGCGTCACACCTCTCTCCTTAGCCCGATCGATAATCTTGTCATCCAAATCGGTAATGTTCTGCAGATAGAAAACGTCGAATCCTCTGTAGCGCAGATATCTGACGATGATGTCGAACTGAACGTAAGTCTTCGCATGCCCCAG